>JBJOGU010000044.1:0-7594 GCA_046048075.1 Pseudomonadota bacterium | reverse complement strand
AGAGAATGATCCAGCAGGAGATCCGAGAGGTGGCCGAGGGCCGCACCAGTCTGGTGATTGCCCATCGCCTCTCGACCATTGTTGATGCCGACCAAATCCTGGTTCTCGAATCGGGCCGACTTGTGGAGCGCGGTCGTCACGCAGAGTTGTTGCGACTTGGGGGGCGCTATGCCGAGCTCTGGGAGATGCAGGCCCGCCAGGGCGCACCGACTGAGTGCGATGTCGATCTACGGTAAGGCGTTTACCCGGTTTCTCTATGCCAGCAGCAGGCAAGGATTAATAATTTCGAGCCTCGGGCAAGCTTTTAACAGCTGAGTGTTTTTATAAGGAGATGTGCAATGACTCGATTTAACTTTGCGTTGACTGCTGTCATTGTTGGGCTGATGGTCTCGCCCGCTATGGCATCCAAAACGATTGAAGCCATAAAGAAAAAGGGTCAAGTCTCTTGCGGTGTGAGCACTGGCCTTGGCGGCTTTGGCATTGCAGACAGCTCAGGCAAGTGGGCTGGTTTCGATGTTGATTTTTGTCGCGCGGTCGCGGCAGCAGCCT
Organism: Pseudomonadota bacterium; assembly: GCA_046048075.1. Lineage (GTDB taxonomy): Bacteria > Pseudomonadota > Gammaproteobacteria > Burkholderiales > Burkholderiaceae_A > Hahnella. The sequence continues at coordinate 7,045 of JBJOGU010000044.1, read as the reverse complement.
TGGGCGATGCCAACAAGGTGCGCTATGTGCCTCTGAGTGCAGCCCAACGTTTCACCGCACTCCAGTCGGGCGAGATTGACCTACTCTCTCGTAACACCACGTGGACAATGAGCCGCGACACGCAAATCGGCACCACCTTCGGCGCGACGACATTCTATGATGGCCAGGCCTTTCTGATTCCGAAGAAGTTGAAGGTTAAGTCTGCCAAGCAACTCAAAGGAGCAACAGTCTGTGTTCAGAGCGGCACCACGACTGAGAAAAACCTTGCCGATTATTTCCGTCAGCAGAAGATGCAGTACAAGCCCGTTGTCTACGAAGATCTCAAGGCATTGATTGCTGCTTACAACGAAGGTCGATGCGCGGTCTTTACTTCGGATGCGTCACAACTTGCTGCGATTCGAGCCAACGACACAGCCAAGCCGGACGATCACATCATTCTCCCGGAGATTATTAGCAAAGAGCCGCTCGGGCCGGTGACTCGTCAAGGTGACGAGGCTTGGGCAAAACTGGTTACTTGGGTTCACTTTGCAATGATCACCGCAGAAGAACTGGGAATAAACTCGGGGAACGTCGATCAGAAGAAGGCCGACACAACCCCGGAGGTTCAGCGTCTACTTGGCCAGGGCAACAATGATTTTGGAAAATCATTGGGGACAGACTCCCAGTGGGCCTATCGGGTGATTAAACAGGTGGGCAACTACGGTGAAGTCTTTGAGCGCCACATTGGCGCCAAAACGCCGCTTAAACTTCAGCGTGGTCAAAACGATCTCTGGACGAAGGGCGGTCTTCAATACGCGCCTCCGATTCGCTGATTTGTGTTGAGGGCGCTCCCCGGCCTCTGGGCTGGGGGGGTCTTCGGAGTTGCTCCCAAGCCACGCTCATTCGCGGGGAATGGGCTGGTAATCGCACCTGCGAGATGCCCTCATGGACATGCCCCACTATGGGCGCCCGTTTGATTGCGGCGGGCGCCTTTCCTTTGATGCTGGAGACTCGCTAGATGCTTAACCAGCCGACCTTCCGCGCAATGCTTTGGCAGGCTGTGGTGTTTGCGTTTTTGGCGGTGAGCTTGTGGATTCTGGTTCTTAATCTGAGCACGAATCTTACGCAGCGAGGAATCGACTTTGGCTACGGTTTCCTGCTTGGCCCAGCGGGCTTTGATATTGCAGAGCGGGCGATTGCCTACGACGCCGATAGCAGTTACGTAACGGCGTTTGTCGTCGGGTTCCTCAACACCTTGCGTGTTGCTGTTCTGGGAATCCTGCTCGCGAGTCTTTCCGGGCTCGTCGTTGCTGTCGGCAGTCTCTCTCCAAACGTATTGCTCTCTTGGCTGTGCCGTCAATTTGTTGAATTCGTCCGCAATGTTCCTCTGCTGCTCCAACTGATTTTCTGGTACCTGACCCTTGCCGTTGTTCTGCCGAGCACTGAAAACCCCTCGGAGATACTTCCGCATGTCTTTCTTAGCAAAAACGGGCTTCAGTTTCCTTGGTTCATTGAAGGCGCCTTCCCTGAGATAGAGCATCCAGAGATGGGTGCCTTTGGTCTCGTCGGCGGAGCCGCATTGTCCCCAGAGTTCATTGCGCTATTGCTCGGCCTATCTATTTACACAAGCGTCTTTATTGCAGAGATTATTCGGGCCGGCATCCTGGCCGTTCCAAAAGGGCAGAGCGAGGCCGCTGCGGCGCTTGGTTTTACTCGATGGCAACAGTTAAAGCTCGTTGTTTTACCCCAAGCGTTTCGCGTGATCATTCCGCCGACCACGAATCAGTACTTAAACCTTACGAAGAACAGTAGTCTCGCGATAGCAATTGGTTACCCAGACCTTGTGAGCATCGCCACAACGACGTTGAATCAATCTGGGCGAGCAGTTGAGGCGATCTCCATCATCATGGCGGTCTATCTCGGCCTTTCTCTATTGACCTCTTTTCTGATGAATCGCTTCGAACGAGCGACTCAACTCAAGGAGCGCTAGGTTGAAGGGCGTAATCGATTCCCTCTTCACTGGACGACTCAATACGGCGATCTCGCTATGCCTGATCGCCGCCTTTGTCTGGCTTGCCTCCGAGCTGTTGCCTTGGGCTGTATTCAATGCAGTGTTCGCTATTGACCTCAACGCCTGCCGAGAGGCTCGAGGCGAGGGTGCTTGTTGGGGAGTGATTGGGGAGAAGTGGAGGCTGATTATTTTCGGCCGATACCCTTTTGAGGAAGCGTGGCGACCAGTGGTCGCCAGCGTCTTAATGGTTTCTGCCTGCATTGCGATCAGCCAACGCCAGTTTTGGCGCGCCAGCACTTTCGTAATTGCCGCGTTGGTTCTGGTTGGTTCGGTTGCTCTGATGATTGGCGGCTTTGCGGGCCTGCAATTTGTTCCAACAGAGAGGCTGGGTGGGCTCTCTCTCACGCTGCTACTTGCGATTCTGGGAAATATTCTCTCTCTCCCCCTTGCTGTACTGCTTGCTTTGGGGCGTACCTCGAATCTACCGTTCATCAAGGTGGTCTGCACGAGCTTTATCGAGCTGATTCGCGGGGTTCCGCTGATCACCGTCTTGTTCATGGCAAGCTTCATGTTTCCCTTGTTTATGCCCAGTGGAACCAACCCTGATGTACTAATGAGAGTTGCGGTCGGGCTGATCATATTCAGCGCCGCCTACCAGGCGGAGGTTATTCGTGGCGGGATTAATAGTGTGCCCAAGGGACAAATCGAAGCCGCCCAGGCCCTAGGCATGGGCTACTGGCTCATCCAGTTCAGAATCGTTTTACCGCAAGCGTTTCGGGTTGTAGTGCCCCCATTGGTCAACAGCTTCATTGCGATATTTAAAGATACGTCCCTGGTGACTATCGTCAGCATGTATGAGCTCTTCGGAAGCCTGCGGCTTGCGCTGGGAGACCCGGAATGGCGAGCGTTCTACATTGAGGGGTTCATCTTTGTTGCGCTCATTTATTGGATATTCTGCAGCGCAATGAGTCGCTATGCCCGCGGGCTAGAGCGAGACTTTGCCACTGCGCGACGCTAGTCTCTAGAGGAGTAAAGGCATCATGGCCATGATTCAGTTTGAAAATGTCTGCAAGTGGTACGGAAGCTTTCAGGTTCTCTCAGACATCAATCTCTCGGTGGCCAGCGGGGAGAAGATTGTGGTTTGTGGGCCATCTGGGAGTGGCAAATCGACACTTATTCGGTGCGTCAATGCCTTGGAGCCCTATCAGAAGGGCAAGATTACTGTAGCCGGGACCGAACTCACCACCGATTTGAAGTCCGTCCATGAGGTGAGGGCTCGAGTTGGGATGGTGTTTCAGAGCTTCAATCTCTTCCCACACATTTCTGTGTTGGAGAATCTTACCCTTGCGCCCATTAAGGTTCGAGGTGTTGCTGAGTCACTGGCCAAGGAGGAGGCAATGCTTCAACTGGACCGAGTAAAAATTGCCGAGCAAGCCGACAAGTACCCTGGTCAGCTCTCTGGGGGGCAGCAGCAACGGGTGGCAATCGCGCGAGCTCTTTGTATGAAGCCGGAGGTGCTCTTGTTCGACGAGCCAACGAGTGCCTTGGATCCCGAGATGGTTAAGGAGGTACTCGATGTAATGGTGGAGTTGGCCCGGCAGGGCACCACCATGATCTGCGTCACTCACGAGATGGGCTTTGCAAGAGAAGTGGCGGATCGGGTGGTCTTTATGGATGCGGGAAGTATTGTGGAGGAGGCCCCGCCCGAAGCGTTTTTTGGGGCACCCAAGCATCCGCGGGCCATTGATTTCCTGAGCAAAATCCTCTCGCACTGAGCGGTGCGCCCGTCGCCGATAGATACAATGCTCCTTTAAACAAGGAGCCCCTATGTCGCATCGAATCGCAGCCATTCCAGGCGATGGGATTGGCAAAGAGGTGGTACCGGAAGGTCTGCGAGTCGTGGAGGCCGCAGCACGGCGCTTCAATATCGACCTGAAAATCGACCATTTCGATTTCGCTAGCTGTGATTATTTTGCCCAGCACGGCCAAATGATGCCGGATGACTGGAAAGATCAGATCGGTGGCCACGAGGCAATCTTCTACGGCGCGGCCGGCTGGCCTGCAACCGTTCCGGATCACATCTCCCTCTGGGGTTCGCTGATTAAGTTCCGGCGGGAATTTGATCAGTACGTTAATCTGAGGCCTGTGCGACTCATGCCGGGTGTTCGATCACCTCTGGCCGATCGTGCACCTGGAGACATTGATTTCTACGTGGTTCGAGAGAACACCGAAGGCGAGTACTCCGCGATTGGCGGGACCATGTTTGCGGGAACGGATCGAGAGGTGGTGGTTCAGGAGACCGTCATGAGTCGCTTTGGTGTCGATCGCGTGCTTCGATTTGCCTTCGAGTTGGCCCAGAGCAGGCCAAAGAAGCATCTGACTGCGGCGACCAAATCCAACGGCATACAAATCACGATGCCATACTGGGACACGCGAGTGGAGGCCATGGCCTCTCGGTACCCGACCATTTGTTGGGACAAGTTTCATATCGACATTCTCTCGGCCCATTTTGTCTTGCACCCCGATTGGTTTGATGTGGTGGTGGCCAGCAACCTCTTTGGCGACATCCTTTCGGACCTCGGGCCGGCCTGCACCGGCACGATTGGCATTGCGCCCTCGGCCAATCTGAATCCCGACAGAAATTTCCCATCTCTTTTTGAGCCGGTTCACGGTTCTGCGCCCGACATCTACGGCAAAGGAATTGCGAATCCAATCGGACAGATTTGGTCGGGCGCCATGATGCTGGAGTTTCTTGGCTACAAAGATGCCCACGATGCAATCGTTCGCGCCATTGAGGAATCACTGAGTCGAGGACCACGAACCCGTGATCTGGGCGGCAATGCGAGCACCCGTGATGTGGGCGAGGCAATCGCCCAAGAGGTCGCCCGCGCATGAACTGGGCTGAAATTCTTCAGGAAAGCTACGCAGCCGCGGTTGCAGCGGCCGATCCATTGAAAATCATTCGCGGCCACTTGCCCTCGCCACCGAGGGGAAAGACCCTTGTTGTGGGGGCGGGCAAGGCGGCCGCCAGTATGGCGGCGGCTGTGGAGCAGGCCTGGCCAGACTCGTCGCCACTCGAGGGCCTTGTGATTACTCGCTATGCCCATGGTCTGCCATTGCGGCGTCTTCAATGCATTGAGGCGGGGCATCCAGTTCCCGACTCAGCGGGAGAGAGGGCCGCTGAAGAAATACTCAGCCGGGTAAAGGCATTGGGCCCCGATGATTTGCTCATTGCTCTTGTCTCGGGTGGGGGCTCAAGTCTTCTGGCCTTGCCTGTCGATGGCGTCTCGATGCCGGACCTCAAGGCATTGACGTCGGCCCTTCTCAAGAGTGGCGCCCCCATTACCGACATGAACGTGGTGCGCAAGCATCTCTCGAAGATTCAAGGTGGCCAACTCGCTCTCGCGAGCCAAGCGCCGGTCTTGGCACTGGTGATCTCTGACGTGGTGGGGGATGATCCATCGGCAATTGCCTCGGGACCCTGTTCGGCAGATCCATCGACCTACAACGATGCGATTGATATTTTGCAGAGGTGGTCCGTGGTGCCACCGCCCTCCATCGAGGCCCATTTGCGAGCCGGTCAGCAGGGCAAGGTGCCTGAGACACCAAAGCCCGGAGACGCGCGCCTGTCTCACGCTAGGTCGGTGATGATTGCAACGGCACGCCAAAGCCTCTCGGCCGCATCCGAGGTCCTTGTTGCAAAGGGCGTCACGACCATTCAAATGGGTGATTCGGTTACGGGCGAGGCGCGAGATGTCGCCCAGTGCATGGCCTCATGGGTGCGGGAGTTGGCCGAGGATCGGGACGCCCATTTTCGTCGTCCCGTGGCCCTCGTCTCGGGTGGGGAGTGCACGGTGACAGTTCGAGGCGATGGGCGCGGTGGGCGTTGTGCGGAGTTTCTGCTCTCGATGGCAATTGCCGTGGATGAGTTGGGAGTGGCATCGCGAGTCTATGGATTGGCCGCAGACACCGATGGAATCGATGGGTCAAGCCCGCATGCCGGTGTATGGCTCGCCCCCGAGACATTGGGCCGCGCGCGGACTGGCGGGGTCAATCCGCGAAAGGCACTCGATCGAAACGATTCCTTGGCAGTCTTTGAGCCCCTTGGTCAGGTCATTACAACCGGGCCCACGCGAACGAATGTCAACGACTTCCGCGTTGTCTTGATTGTTTGATGTCGAAGTCCGAGGAAATCATTCTTCGCCGGCCCGACGACTGGCACCTTCATCTTCGCGATGGTGAGGTCTTGGGTGACACCGTTTCGGCTTCTGCAGCCTCCATGGGCAGGGCCTTGGTGATGCCCAATCTTCAGCCCCCGGTCGTTAACGTGGAGATGGCCCAAGCCTATCGGGGCCGAATCCTCGCTGCCCTTAATCGCTCGGTGCCCTCTGGTGCTGCGGCCAGTAATTCGTTCAACCCGTTGATGGCCTTGTACCTGACCGACCACACGAGCCGAGAGGACGTGGTCGAGGCCTCGAGGACGCATGAGGTCCTTGCTTTTAAGCTCTATCCAGCAGGTGCCACCACTCATTCGGAGGATGGTGTGACCGACATCAGGCACTGCACGGAAGCGCTCGAAGAGATGGAGAAGCAGGGGGTGGTGCTCTGCATTCACGGTGAGGTTACCGACCCAGCAGTGGACGTCTTCGACCGAGAGGCAGTGTTTATTGATCGGGTCTTGATCCCACTTCGCAAGCGCTTCCCGGGGTTGCGAATCGTGCTTGAGCACCTAACCACAGCAGAGGCGGTTTCATATGTGAAAGAAGCCGAAGGTGAAATTGCGGCAACCATCACCCCACAGCATTTGTTGCTCAATAGAAACAGTCTTTTTCAGGGCGGGCTTCGACCCCATGCCTACTGCCTGCCAGTTCTTAAGCGGGAGCGACATCGCCAGGCCTTGGTGGCGGCGGCGACAAGCGGCAATCCTCGGTTCTTTATGGGCACCGACTCGGCACCCCATTCGCAGGCACGGAAGGAGATCGATTGTGGCTGTGCGGGCTGTTTTACGGCCCCTTATGCCATCGCACTCTATGCCAAGGCCTTCGAGGAAGCCAA
>JBJOGU010000043.1:0-20003 GCA_046048075.1 Pseudomonadota bacterium | reverse complement strand
AAGGCAGAGGGCAAGGCAGAAGGTACCCGGGCCATTGTTGGTCGCTTGCTAGAGTGCAAGTTCGGCCCCTTAAGTCCCACGCATCAGGCGACACTTGATGTTGCCACCATCGAGCAGCTCGAGAAATACTCCGAAGCGCTGCTGACATCCTCCACGATCGACGCAGTCTTCGGCCGCCCATCGCAAGACTTAACAAGCTAATTCAACACCACCACGCCCGCGTTGATTGCGCTGGCCAGGCTCACCCAGGCCAAGTATGGCCACAGCAGCTTGGCGGCCTTGGGGCAGTAGCCTCGGTTATGAAGAATCAGCAGCAATACCGATAACCAGAGCAGGGGCACCTCTGCCAGAGCCAGGTCGGGCCGTTGTAGATAGAAGAACAGCAGACTCCAGCCAATATTAAAGAGCGCATTGGCCAGCCAGAGCACCAGCAGCTGCTTGCGCAACGCCGGTCGATCGGCAGCGGCATTCCAACTGAGCACCCCCGACCACGCCATGAGTCCAAAGAGAATGGTCCAGGCGGGCCCAAAGGCCCAGTCGGGCGGCTTGAACCACGGCTGGTTGAGCCCGTAGTACCAGTCATCGAGAATGGTGAGACCACCGCCAATTCCAGCGGTGAGAACGGCCAGGAACGAAGCGACTAGAACAACACGTGCGCGTTCACTCATGCACGAGCAAAGCCGAGCAGGTGGGCCACATCCTTGACGAAAATTCTTAAGTGAGCCATGGGCTTGCGGCGAACGAGCCGCTTGTTCATGTAAGAGTCAAAGGTAATCTGCTGCACGTCGCGATCTTTGCAGATTTTTACAAACTGTTCACGCCGCTTGTCGCTGCCGTACCAAAACCGCTGCAACAACCCCAACACCCAGAACACGCGGCCATGCTCCTTCATGAATATCCTTCGGGCCTTGGCCAATGCACGCGCATCGCCCGTGCGAAGACACTCGGCCACGGCATCGGCCGCCAGGCGCCCACCGAGCAGCGCGTAGTAAATGCCCTCGCCCGAGGCCGGGGCCACCACACCCGAGGCATCGCCAGCAAGCACCACATTGCGGCCGTTGTCCCAGATGGGCAGCGGCTTGAGTGGGATGGGCGCACCCTCGCGACGAATCACCTCGGCGCGATCGAGGCCCGCCATACGACGCAGCTGCGCTGTGGCACCGCGAAGCGAGAAGCCCTTGTCCATGCTGCCCGTGCCAACACTTAAATAATTCCCATGGGGAAAGACCCAGCCATAGAAGTCGGGCGAGATGAGACCGTTGTAGATCACATCGCACCGAACGGGGTCGTAGTCGGACTCGGCCGCCTTGAGTGCAATGGGGTCGGGGGTGCGAAGGATCTCGTGGTAGGCGAAGACAAACCGGCCCTCGTTCGAGCGTGGGATGGCCTGCTCGGCCACCTTGGACTTCGCCCCATCGGCACCAATCACAAAGCGCGCCCGCACACTCTGAAGACTGGGGCTGCTGGCGCCTTCTACCAAAAAATGCACGCGGCTAAAGCCCTGGGCATCCATGGCATCGATGCGCTCGAACTTGCCATCGATGCGCTCGGCCCCATGCGAGACCGCCCGTTGGCGCAACCACTCATCGAAGTGCTCTCGGTCGACCATGCCCACATAGCCGTTCTCAATTGGAATGTCTACGCGCTGGTCGCTCGGTGAGACCATGCGTGCGCAGTTGATCTTGGCCACGAGCATTTCATCGGGAATCTCGAAGTCGCGAATGGCACGCGGTGGAATGGCGCCACCGCAGGGCTTGATGCGCCCGGCCCGATCGAGCATCAGAACGCGGATGCCCGCGCGCGCGAGGTCGTCGGCGGCGGTGGCACCGGCAGGGCCTCCGCCCACCACCACTGCATCGTAGTCAGTCATTTCAGTCTCCTCAATGGGATCAAGCGCGCTGTGAAGGGGAGGCCAATGACAGGTCCTGGCATTGGGCATCGTCGGGAAGTTCGTTGGCGGCAATGGCCTGTGGTTCGGCAATGCCGCGGCCAAGTTGTGCGGCCACCAAAAAGAGCAGGGCTTCGAAGGCAAACACGAGCCCGTAGGCGGCACCAGGCGAATCCATAAAGAATCGAGCAATGTCCGAGAGGCTGGTGCCCAGAAGGCCACCGAGCCCGAAGGCCAGGGCCTGCGCAGCACCCCAGAGGCCCATGCGAGTGCCCTCGCGCTTGGCCTGCCCCTCACCGGCCAGACGCATCATCGAGGCGATGGCCGCGATTGAAAATGCACCATTGGCCAGGCCCAACAAAAACACATTGAGTGCCAGTGGCCAGCCCATGCCCACCTGCCCACCAATCGAGAGTCCACAGAGGGCAACAGCCGAGGCAATGCAGCCCGATACCGTCCAGAAGCGCAGTGAGCCCAGTCGCCGTCCGAAGACATAGCCACTTCCGGCCAGGGCCACGAGAATCATGCCGGCGAGCACGCCCGCATGCTGGGTGCCCGAGAGTTGTGTGGACTCACCTGGGGTGTAGCCAAAGACAATGCCTGCGAAGGGCTCAAGAATGAGGTCCTGCGTGCTGAAGGCCAGCATGGAGATGCCCACAAACCAGGTGAACTGCCGGGTGCTCGGTTCGGAGAGCACACTGCGAAGTGCCTCGCGAAAACGACTGGGCTGGTCAAGGTAAACACCGGCCTCTTGTGTCACCACGGGGAGCTGCCCGCCGCGAGACTCAAGACCAAAGACCACCACAGCCGTGAGAATGAATGCGCTCAGGGTAACGCCACCGGCCACAGCCAGCAGCCGCTCGGGGGAGAAGGGGTCGAGCAGTGCGCCGGCCACGCCCGCGGTAATGGCAAAGCCCGCAATCATCATCATCCAGACCAGGGTGGCCGCACCCGCGCGACGCCGTTCATTGGTGCGCTTGGCCAAGAGGGTGAGCACCGAGGTGCCACAGGCACTCACACCCACACCAATCAGTGCAAAGCCAAGGGTCACCACGGCCAGGCCGATGCTCGGCGACTCCCCCATGAGGCCGGTGCCCAGACTCGCAAGCCAACCGCCACTGGCGAGTATGGCCATGCCGCCAATAATCCAGGGCGTGCAACGGCCGGTCTGGTCGGCCCCAAAGCCCATGCGGGGTCGCAGCAGCTGCACCACGTAGTGCATGGCCACCAGCGCGCCGGGCAACACCGCGGCCAGGCCCAGTTCAACGACCATCACCCGATTCAATGTCGAGGTGGCAAGCACCACCACCGCGCCGATGCAGGCCTGCACCAGGCCAAGTCTTGCAATGTCGAGCCAGCCAAACCCATTGTTTCTCGAATCTCTGGATGCCTGCATGGTCTTCCCCCTATTAATCAGTGAAGGCTTCGCAATGCGAAGGCACTGACCATCATTCCGCTCACAAACAGAGGCACACCAAAGCCGCTGTAAAACAGAGCACGGTCAATCGGTGCGGCGATGAAATAACGCATGAGAAAGAGTTGGCCCACGATGAGGCCGGCTACGGCCAGGGCGTAGAGAGGCGCACCCCAGTTCCATAGAAGTGCCACCACCACCAACTGGGGCAGGGCCATGATCCAGCAGGCGGTCTTGGCGGCATTGACTGCACCGAGCTGAACCGGCAGCGAACGAATGGCCATGCGGCGATCGCCGGAAATCGATTTGAAGTCGTTGAGAGTCATGATGCCGTGGGCTCCCACGCTGTAGAGCAGGGCCAAGGCAATCGAGCGTGCATCGGGCAATGCCCCGCCGGCCATCACTGCCGCGCCAGTGATCCAGGCCAGGCCTTCGTAAGAAATGCCACAGGCCAGGTTCCCAAACCAGCCGTTTTGTTTGAGCCGAATGGGCGGCATGGAATAGGCCCAGGCCAGCAGCAGACCAAGCAGTGCAGCCAGAAACCCCCAGGGGCCCAACTGCGTGGCCACCACCAGTGAGAGCCCTGTCCAGACAATTGCAATGTAGAGGCCCCATCGGCCGGGGATGCGCCCCGATGGAATGGGCCGGTTGGGCTCGTTGATGGCATCGACATGCCGATCGAACCAATCGTTGACGGCCTGGCTGGTGGCGCAGACCATGGGGCCAGCCAGAACAATGCCCCAGACCACCAGTTGAATCTGCTCGGCAATCGGCACGCCCGAGGCCACCACACCGCAGGCAAAGGCCCACATGGGCGGAAACCAGGTAATGGGCTTGAGCAGCTCGGTGAAAGCAAAGAGATTCGGACGGGTGAGGGCTGCCATTCCTGCATTTTCCTCTTGACATTTGCTAGCGTCAATTGCAAGTTACACTTCAAGCAAGGCCAAGCGCGAAAAGAGAGGGCACCGTGAGAGCAGGATTGGGCGATACCGCAGGGGTGCGCACCGGTGGCCGGGCATTGGTCATTGGCAGTGGCTTTGGCGGTCTGGCCGCGGCCATTCGCCTCTGCGTCAAGGGCTACCGCGTCACCGTCCTCGAGCGGCTCGACACCCCGGGCGGCCGGGCGGTGGTCTACGAGCAAGATGGCTTCACCTTCGATGCCGGCCCCACCATCATTACAGCGCCCTTTCTGCTCGAAGAACTCTTTGAGTTGGCCGGTGCAAACTTCCACGACGAGGTCGACCTTCGACCCATGTCACCCTTTTACCGAATTCGCTTCCACGACGGCAGCCACTTCGACTACTGGGGCGATGCCGAGCGCATGCGAGCCGAGGTGGCCCGGGTCTCGGCCGACGATCTGCCTGGCTACGACAGCTTCATGAAAGAGGCCGAGCGTTGTTACGAGTTGGGATACCAACAACTCGGAACGGCCCCCTTCGAGACCATTCAAGATCTACTGAGTGCGGTTCCTTCCATGCTTCGGATGCGAGCCTGGGAGTCCATCCTCACCATGGCCCGGCGTCACTTCAAGAGCCACAAGCTTCAACAAGTCTTTAGCTTTCACCCACTGCTCATCGGCGGGAATCCAACGAATGTCACCTGTGTCTACAGCCTGATTGCATCGCTCGAGCGCCGCTTTGGGGTCCACTCGGCCATGGGTGGCACGGGCGCCATTGTCAGCGCCATGGTGCGACTGCTCAAGCGCGTTGGCGGTGAGTTGCGACTCTCGGCCGAGGTCGATCGAATTGTTGTCGAGTCGGGCCGCGCCAGGGGCGTCACCCTCAAGGGCGGCGAGCGCATCGATGCCGATATGGTGGTCTCGAACGCCGATGCCGCATGGACATACCAGACCGCACTGGCTGGCACCGAACGCACCGTCTGGACAGACCGAAAGGTGCAGAAGTCGAACTATTCCATGGGCCTGTTTGTTTGGTACTTCGGCACGCGGCGTCGCTACGATGCCTTGCCCCACCACATGATTCTCATGGGCCCGCGCTACGAGGGCCTGCTCAACGACATCTTCGAGCGGAAAGTCTTGTCCGAGGATTTCAGCCTCTACCTGCACCGGCCCACCGCAACCGATCCCAGTCTGGCCCCGAGTGGCTGCGACACCTTCTATGTGCTATCGCCCGTGCCCCATCTCGATGCCAATATCGATTGGGGCGCAATGAGCGAGCCCTATCGACTCCGCATCCAAAAGCACCTGGAAGACAACCTACTGCCAGGGCTCTCGGCCAGCATTGTCACCTCCAAGGTGGTGGCCCCGCCCGACTTCGAGTCGCGGTACTTGTCATTCAAGGGGGCGGCCTTTGGCATGGAGCCCAGGCTCTTGCAGAGCGCATGGTTTCGTCCCCACAACCGCAGCGAAGATGTCAAAGGCCTCTACCTCGTGGGGGCCGGCACCCATCCCGGTGCGGGCATACCGGGGGTGCTCACCTCGGCCAAGGCCTTCGACTCTCTGGTGCCTGTGTGCGTCTAGACACCAACGCCTCTGTGCAAGACCCCCGCAGCCCTGCGCAGGCGCCACAAGATGCGCTCATGCGCGACGGCTCCAAGACATTCTTTGCAGCTTCACGGCTGCTGCCCCCACGGATTCGTGCCGCTGCAGTCGATCTCTATGCCTTTTGTCGGGTGGCAGACGACGCAGTCGATCAATCCGGTGCAAGCCCCGAGGTCATGCGCGAGCTCCATGCGCGACTCGATGCCATCTACTCCGAGCGCCCATTTCCCATTGCGGCCGACCAGGGCTTTGCCCGCGTGGTGCGCGAGCATCGCCTTCCGCGTCGCCTGCCATTGGCCCTGCTCGAGGGATTTGAATGGGATGCCCAAGGCAAGCGTTATGAAACCTTAGAAGACGTTCACGACTACGGGGCAAGAGTGGCAGGCACGGTGGGGGCCATGATGGCGCTCATCATGGGCGTGCGCGAGGCCCGTGCAATGGCCCGTGCATGCGAGCTCGGGGTGGCCATGCAACTCACCAACATTGCACGCGATGTGGGCGAAGACGCCCGAATGGGCAGGCTCTACCTTCCACGCCAGTGGCTACGTGAAGAGGGCGTGGATCCCGATGCATGGCTTGCGCAGCCCCAAGCATGTGCCGGCATTGCCCGTGTCACCCAGCGGTTGCTGCTTGCCGCAGATGAGCTCTACAGCCGCGCCGAAGAGGGCGTCTGTTTCCTGCCGCGTGGCTGCCGGCCCGCCATACTGGCCGCGCGCCACATTTATGCCGACATCGGCCGCGAGATTCGCCGTGTCGATTGCAATGCGGTCGATCGTCGTGCCGTGGTGCCAGGCCTTCGCAAGCTTCAGCGGCTTGCCCAGAGCGTGCCCTCCATGCTGCTCGCACCCAAGATGCCGCGCGGCCACAGGCCCCTTCAGGCCATACGTTTTCTGGTGGATGCCGCCGGCGTGAGCATGCGTGTTATTCCGCCGCGAACGGTCGAGGAAAAAGCTGGCTGGATGGTCGATCTCTTCATTACCCTCGCCGAGCGCGAGCGCATTGCCAAGTCGCTATATGCGTCGGGGCATGCGCCAGGGCAGCATCCAACGCACAACACCTGATCGAACCCGAGGCAGGTACAGGGTCTCGTGAAAGGCCTTGACTCTCTCGCCCAGCAGGGTCTGCTCCACCACCGATCGCATGTAGAAGGGCGTGTCCTCGAGTGATTTCAGAAGGCGCGGTGCCGCGGCATTGGGGTCCGATCGAATCGAGTGGTCCACGCCCCAGAGGCCCCGAGGCATCTTTTGACGTGGGCCCAGCGCAAACTCGCTCACCTCGCCGTTGGGATGAAACCGCGCAGTAATTAGTCGCGAACTCTCGTGGGCAGCGGCCTGTGTCATTTCACGATCGCGCACATCGTAGGTCACCGCCACACTGCCGTCGGAGAGTTCTGCGCGAGACCAGTCCCATTCATGAAAGGGCACGTGGATGGGCTCGTCGCCCTCGTTGGAGTCGAGATAACCATGGCCCTCCCAACGCAGTCCGGGCGAATCGAAATCCACCGAGATGCGGGCCTTCGGTGCAAGCGGTCCCCAGCGGTGTCGGCCATTGGCATCGATGGTCTGCTGGTAGTCAAAGAAACGATCGGCGCTGAGTCGAATCTGGCCGCGGACTCTTCGAGGAATCGGCACCGACCACTCGTTCACATCAATGACCAGTTCGCGGCCGGTCCACTGCAGTTGGCTGGGGCCAATCCGAAAATGCTCGGCATCGCGCGACATAAAACGCGCACTGCGTTCGGTCATGCACCAGCGCGATTGGCCTGGCGAATAGAGCGCAACATTCAAACAAACATGGTTGTTGGGGTCGGCCTTGCCTTGGCCTGCGCCGGCCCAGTGGTAGTAGGGCGAGAAGACACTGCCAACAAAGGCAATGATGGTGATGCCATGCTGGCCGCAGTCACTCAGTCCATCGACATACCACCAGAGATAACCACCCGGCTCGACGAACTGATCGAATCGAGGTCTGCCATCAGGGTGGCGGCCGCCAGTCGACCCGAGAGCGCCGCCATTGGCACCCCCGCGCCCGGATGCACGCTGCCGCCCGCCAGAAACAGACCCGGCAGCTGCGATTGGGCCGAGGGCCTGTGAAAGACTGAGGTCCAGCCGTGGGGCGCTCGGCCGTAGAGTGCACCCCCCGTGGCCGGAAAGCGCCGATGAAACTGCACGGGCGTGGTCAAGGCCATGAGACTGGTGTGCGGGTCGAGCCGAAGGCCACAGCGTGAGAGGTGAGAAAAGGCGCTGCTCGTGCATGCATCGAACTCCCGATTGGAAAAGGGCGCCCCGGCGTCTCCTCTGGCGGGGGCATTGATTAAGAGAAACAGGCGCTCATCGCCCCTTGCGGTGGCACCCACAGGGCCGCGGTCTTGGGCGCAGACATACACCGTGGGGCGCCTGGGAAGTCGGCCACGGTCGAAGATGTCCTTGAACTCCTGCTCATAGGGCGACTGGAAAAATACATTGTGAAAGTCGAGTCGACAATCGGTGCTCGCCGTCATGGCCCAGGTCAATGCAGACAGAGACCGAGGCCGTGTCTCTTTGCCCCGCACGGCCTTGCGCACCTTCTTTCCCAGAAGGCCCTCGTAGAGCGCAGCCACATCGCCATTGAAGACCACTGCATCGCAATGCAACTCCTCGCCACTGGCCAGTCGAACACCGCTTGCGCGGCCGTTGTTAATGAGTATCTCCACCACATCCTTTGAGTAGTGAATCCGCGCACCCAAGTCGGTGGCGGCCTTGGCCATTCCATTGCCCAGGGCCTGCATGCCGCCACGGGCCTGCCAGACACCGCGCATCTCCACATAGGCAATGAGCATCAAGGTGGCCGGGGCCTGCCAGGGCGAGCCCCCGCAATAGGTGGCATAGCGCGCAAACAGCTGGCGCAGCCGGGCATCCTTGAAATGGCGACCCAGGCTCTTCCAAAGACTCTGCATGGGACCAATACTGGCGAGCAAGGCAAGGCCCGCCGGCCCGAGGTCGGTGCTCATCGACCAGAGGCTTGGCCGACTCGATCGCATATAGCCCGATTCGAGTCGTGCATAGAGTGCCTTGGCCTCTTGCGAGAAGCGCACGAAGCGGGCGGCCTCATCACCACCAGCGAAGTCTGCAATGGCCTGCTCGGTGGCTTGCGGGTTGTCGTGTAGATCGAACCATTGGTCTGCATCCCATGCATGGCGAGCAAGAATCGGCAGTCGGTGCAAATCCACGTAGTCGCTCAGCCGCTTGCCGGCTGCATGCAGAAGGTCCTCGAAGACCCAGGGCATGGTGATGACCGTGGGGCCGGAATCAATCGGCCTCTGTGAAATGAGTTGTTGGTGAATCTTGCCTCCCGGCGCTTGAGCCGATTCAAAGACATCAACCGCCACGCCCTGGCGTGCAAGATCGACGGCGCAGGCAAGGCCACCCATGCCAGCGCCCACCACAATCACACTGCGTTGAACACCGCCCGAGGGGCTAAGCATGCATGGCCTCTTGTGGTGCCTCGCCCACCCCTTCCCTTAATGCCGATTGCCTTGCAGCCTCTCCGAATACGGTCGCGGGGCGGCCTTGCCATTGGCCCCGCGCCGCGAGGAGGCGAAAGCGCACGAACATGGTCTCGGAGAAAAAACCGTTGGCGTAGGCCGAGGCAATCGCCTGATGATGCCCGCCGCTGTGGGCGTAGTCGGTCATGGCCTGGGTCGACTCCCAGAGACTGAATGTTGCCTGTCGCAGCAGCGGTGCCTCGCCCAGGCCTGCCGCAAGCAGGCAGCCCTTCGCATTTTTTAAATCGGCTTCGGCCGCGGGGGAGCGGGCCCAGAACGAGGCGGCCTTGTGTGGACGAATCGATGCCCGAGTCAGGGCTGCGATTGGCTCGCCGGCTGCCACGGCCAGTGCGGGACTCGGCGTTAGGCTGTGGCCCGACCAGCTGCCTCGAACCGAGTAGGGCGCCAGCAGAAACACGGCCGACTCGATGGCGTGGGCCGCATAGGCGGCAAGACGCTCGCCCGACTGAAAGAAAGATTCGGCGGCCGCTCGGTCATCGAATGCGGCCAGATAGCCCTGGTGATCGAGACCGGGCGCGAGTCCAAAGCCTGCCTCGCGGCCGGAGCCCAGGGTCTTGTCAAAGAGAAGGTGCTTGGGTGCATTGCAAGGCAGGACCGATGCGGCCAATTGCCAGAGGCCCCAGCCGATCGACGAACTGCGCAGGCGAGTTAGTGCAAGAACAACAAAAGAGGGCGAAGCAGAAGCGGCCGAGGCCAGTGAGTCCTCTGCCTCACTCCTCGTCGTCGTCGGGCCCTTCAATGCCAAATCGCCGCAGCTTCACATAGAGGCTCTGACGCGAGAGGCCAAGCATCTCTGCGGCCGAGGCGCGGTTGTTTTTGGTGAGTTTCAGCGCGGCCTCGATGCAGAGCTTCTCAATGAGATCGACGGTCTCGCCGACAATCTCCTTCAAGGGCATGCGACCCACCAGGGCAGCCAAGTCTGCACCGCTGCGGCCCATGGGCGCATTGGGCTCGGTCGAGACATCGAGCCGGCGATTGACATCGCGCACCACAAAACCAAGCATGGTCTCGGGGCCCAGACTAAACGAGACACCCGAGAGCTCCACCGGGACACTCAGCCCCGATTCGCTCACCAGCTGAGTGGAGAAGAGCCGCACGCTGCCGCCCTGGGCCAGGCTATTGATCATGACCAGCAAATCGGTGTTGGCGCGACCCAGCCAACGGTTGAGCGATTCACCAATAATCTGGCCGGCATGGGGCGCCTGAATCTGTTCAAGGAATGCGGGGTTGGCGTGCCGAATAATGCCGCGTGCATCGGTAATCACCAGGCCATCGCTGACACGGCGCATGGCCTCTAGAACGGAGGCATCCTCTGCTGCGGATGGAAGGCCGCTGGGAGGCTCGACGCGAACCAGAAAGACGGTCTCGGATTCCTGTCGCAGACAAGAGACCGCGGTTCGGGCCCGAGCAATGCCGTGCCCATAGCTGAGTTCGGTCTCGCTGGCGCGGCCCGATCCGTTGACCTGCTGAAGTAAGAGCTGCGAGGCTTGAAGGGAAGTCTGGTCGATGAGGTCGTCGAAGGCCATTCCCGAGAGCGCCGTCAGCTCGCGGTTGAAGAAGAAGCCCGCGGCCCGATTGCATTCAATAATTTCGTGGGTGCGTGCGCGAATCACCAGGATGGGGTCGCGCACCAGATCAAAGAGCGTGCGGTACTCGTGCTCGAGCCGGCGCAGCCGACTGTAGTCCTTCTCCATATGTTGCTGCGCCTCGACCAGACGCGACTGCAGTGTGGCCAGTGGGCGCAGATCGCGGCCAATGGCCACCATGCGGCCATCGCTGCCCACACGCACCAAGGAGAAGAGCACCGGAATCTCCTGCCCGTCGGGCTGGAGCTGATTGATGTGACGCCAGCGCGCGTGGACCTCGCCGGCCTGCACCAGAGAGAGCATCTCGCGGACCTTGGGCCGGCTCTCGGTGGTGACCAATGACTCCCAGCTCGCACCGATCCAGTCGCGAAAGAATGGGGCCGTCCACGATTCGGCACTGGCGGCGACATCGCGCACCACGCCGTTGGCATCAAGAATCAGTGCCAGGTCGGCGGCAGCCTCAACCAAGGCCGCACTGGCCTGTGCATCCAGGCCAGCAATCTCACCGCGAGCGCCCTCAATCCGGCCCATGGAGGCTCCGCTTGGTAAGTAGAAGGGACTCTGCAGCAGCAACCGCCTGGGGCGCATCCCCGGTGATGAGGTCTGCGCCGGCCTGCTGGGCCAGCGTGGGAAAGAGTGTGACCGCGGGGCCACCAATCATGATCAAGGGCACGTGATTCTTATTCTTCTGACGGCAGATTTGTCGCAGCCGAAGTATAAAAGCGGCGGCCAGTTTCATTTCGTTCTCGGAGCCAATCGAGAGGCCAATGAGCTCGCTCTGCGAGTGCGCAGCCGCCTCAAGAAGGTTGGGCTCTTCGGTGGCCTCGTGCAGTTGCACCGACCATCCTTGGCGGGCAAAGAAGGCACCCACCATCATCAAACCCAATCGGTGTTGGCCACCCGGCATTCCAGTGAGGAAGATGGCGGGTCGGCCACCGGTGGGAACCCGCGGATGGGGTTCCGCATGGAAGCGCTCGAGCAGTTCGTTGAAGACCCGCTGCAGATTCCACAGCCCAATGGTGACGTCGGCAAAACTACAAGTGTCCATGACCCAGCGCTCACCGAGCAGGCGGGCCGCGGGCTGAATGAGTTCGAGAAAGACCGACTCGACAGGTAGCCCATGCTCAATTCGCTGTGCAACAAAGGCCATGCAATCGGGGAAGGAGGACCCCAGGCTGAGGTCGGCCAGGCGAACCACGTCGGCGTAGTGCGGGTGGGATTGATCAAACGACAGGGCCTGGGAGAGCGGCTCTAGCTGGGCCTGACCCGCCTCCAAACCTTTGCTGGCGGGACGTTGGACGCGATCAAGCACCGCAAGCCGAGGGATAACTTCTCGGGTGAGAAGGGAGAGAAAGTCTTCGGACTCTCTGGGTTTGGGTCGGCCTGCATTCATGGGGTTTCCCCTAGTCTTCGAAAACATCATCCGCCCATTCGATGGGACTGTCGACCACTATCTGCTCACCCTTTGTCTTTGTCAACTTTAATTGATGTCAAATAAAATTGACAATTAGAGGGGGGCGTCCTAGAGTCGTATCAGCAAGGCCCCCTTCAACCACGGAGACACCCCTATGACGGGTTGGGCAGTCGATTCAAAAGCCCTCTCGAGTGTCACCCCGGCGCAAACCCCGGCGACGCGACGCGTCTACAGCGAAGAGCAGCGACGGCGACGTGACACCACTCAATGGACCACTGTTCAAGGTGCGCTTGCGCCCATTCAGTTCCTCGTCTTCCTCGTCAGTCTGGGCCTTGTAGTGAACTACCTGTTTACTGGCGATGGCCTGGAGTGGGCGGCCTGGTCGGTGGTGGCCAAGACGGCCACGCTCTATCTCATCATGATCACCGGCGCCATCTGGGAGAAGGTGGTCTTCGGTCAATACCTCTTTGCCGAGTCCTTCTTCTGGGAAGACGTCTTCAGCATGCTGGTCATCGCCCTTCACACGGCCTACCTCGTGGCTTGGTTCCAGGGCGAGGCATGGCTCAACTTCGAGCAGCAGATGTGGCTGGCTCTAGCGGCCTACCTCACCTATGTCATCAATGCGGGGCAGTTCCTGTGGAAGCTGCGGCTCGCACGTCAAGAGCGTGCCGCATGAATGCCCGCAGCCCCCTGGCCCCGACCGCCAATGCCGACCCCGACTGGAAGCCCATTGCCGCGCCGACATCGGTCGCCTCTGAGACAGCGGCCGATTCCATACTGCGCGAGCGCGGTCAGCAGTCGGTCTTCTGCGGCCTCACCAGCATCATCTGGCTGCATCGCAAGATTCAAGACGCATTTTTTCTGGTGGTGGGCTCGCGCACCTGCGCCCACCTGATTCAATCGGCTGCGGGCGTGATGATCTTCGCCGAGCCCCGCTTTGGCACCGCCATCATCGATGACCGCGACCTTGCAGGATTGGCCGATGCCAACACCGAGCTCGATCGCGTCGTCGAGGAGCTGCTCTCCCGCCGTCCCGACATTCGCATGCTCTTTCTCGTGGGTTCCTGCCCGTCTGAGGTCATCAAGCTCGATCTGAGTCGTGCAGCCGAGCGCCTCTCGCAGCGGCATTCTCCGGGGGTTCGCATTCTCAACTACTCGGGCAGCGGCATCGAGACCACTTTCACGCAGGGCGAGGACGCATGCCTGGCCGCCTTGGTTCCCCAACTGGAAATCTCCGACCAGGGTGCCGAACTCATCGTGGTGGGCAGCCTGCCCGACATGGTCGAGGACCAGCTCGTTGAATCGCTCACTCGAATGGGCATTGACCGAGTCGCCTGCCTGCCGGGTCGTCGCGCCAACGGCATGCCCGTGGTTCACCCCAATGCACGCTTTCTGCTGGCCCAACCGTTTTTGTCAGACACGGCCAAGGCCCTCGTTGGCAGGGGCTTGGCGCACATCCCCAGCCTCTTCCCCTTTGGTGGGGAGGGCACGCAGGCCTGGCTTCAATCTGCTGCAGCGGCCTTCAATGTCGATTCCGCCTTGGTCGCCGATGTCTGCGCGCCGGGCCGCGCCCGCGCCAGCCAATCCCTCACTCGCGCCCGCGAGGCCCTGCAGGGCAAGCGGGTCTTCTTCTTCCCCGACTCGCAGCTGGAGTTGCCGCTGGCGCGTTTTCTTCATCGCGAACTGGGCATGCAACTCCTCGAAGTGGGTGTGCCCTATTTGCACCGCGGCCTCATGGCCCAAGAACTCGCAGCCCTCGAAGGAAGCGGTGTGCAGATTTCGGAGGGGCAAGACCTTGCCAAGCAGCTCGATCGTTGTCGTGCCATGAAGCCCGACCTCATCGTCTGTGGGCTGGGTCTGGCCAACCCGCTCGAGGCCGAAGGCTTCACAACCAAGTGGTCCATTGAACTGGTGTTCAGTCCTGTGCATGGGTTTGAGCAGGCCGCCGATCTGGCGAACCTCTTTGCCCGTCCCTTTGAGCGTCGCAGTCGCATTGCCAATGATTGGCAGAAGGGAAGGCCTGGCCTATGAAACTCACACTCTGGACTTACGAGGGCCCGCCCCATGTGGGCGCCATGCGCGTGGCCACCGCCATGCAAGGTGTCCACTATGTCCTGCATGCTCCGCAGGGCGACACCTACGCCGATTTGCTCTTCACCATGATCGAGCGTCGCAACCGCCGCCCGCCGGTCACCTACACCACCTTCCAGGCGCGCGACCTTGGCAAAGACACGGCCGAGATGTTTCAGAAGGCGGCCCGCGAGGCCGTTGAACGCCACAAGCCCGAGGCCCTCTTGGTGGGGGCCTCATGCACGGCCGAACTCATTCAGGATGACCCCGGTGGACTCGCCGAGGCACTGGGACTCGACATCCCCGTGGTGCCGCTCGAGTTGCCTGCCTATCAGCGCAAAGAGAACTGGGGCGCCTCCGAAACCTTCTATCAAATCGTGCGTCAGCTGGCCATCAAAAACGAGGCCGATGGCAGCCAGACCCACAACACCTCGTTGTTCTCCGAGGGCAAGGTGCCACTGCGTGCGCCACGCTGCAATATTCTTGGCCCCACGGCCTTGGGCTTTCGCCATCGCGACGACCTCACCGAGATTCGTCGTCTATTGGCGGCCATCGGTGTTGAGGTCTCGGTGGTGGCACCCTGGGAGGCCCGGCCACGCGATCTCGCACGACTGCCCGAGGCCGACTTCAATGTGGTCCTCTATCCCGAGACGGCCAATGGCGTGGCCTCGTATCTCAAGCGCATGTTCGGTCAGCCGCACACCACGGCCATACCCATTGGCATGAAGGCCACCGAAGACTTTGTTCGCGAGGTGGCTGAACTCGCCGAGCTCGATGCCAACACGGCCGTCACGCTCGCGCGGGCATCCTTCGGTGCACGCGCCTCTTGGTACGCGGCATCGGTCGACTCCACCTACCTCACGGGCAAGCGCGTCTTTATTTTTGGTGATGCCACCCACGCCCTGGCGGCCGCGCGAGTGGCGGCCACTGAGATGGGCTTTGAGGTGGTGGGCCTGGGCAGTTACAGCCGTGAGTTCGCACGCGATATTCGCGACCTGGCCAAGAGCCTCGAGATCGAGCCCCTCATTAGCGATGACTATTTAGAGGTCGAGGCCGCAATTGCCAAGGCCGCACCCGATCTGGTCTTGGGAACCCAGATGGAGCGCCACATTGCCAAGCGGCTGGGCATTCCCTGTGCGGTCATCTCCGCACCCGTGCATGTCCAAGATTTCCCCGCCCGCTACTCGCCGCAGATGGGCTTTGAAGGCGCCAACGTGCTCTTCGATACCTGGGTCCATCCCCTCATGATGGGACTCGAAGAGCACCTCATCGGAATGTTCCGAGACGACTTTGAGTTCAACGAATCGGCCGGTGCATCGCACCTGGGCGGCCATGCCCCACTGGGTGATTGCGCTGAGTCGGTGGCCGAGAAAACCAAGGCCGTTGCAGACGGCACGCCCATGTCGGGGCAGGGCGCCACCGGGGGTTCTGCATCGCAGGCCATGGCAGGCGGACCGCAGTGGGCCAAAGAGGCCGAGACCGAACTTGGAAAGATCCCCTTCTTTGTTCGCAAGAAGGCGCGGGCCAACACCGAACGCTTTGCGACCGATCGCGGCATTGCGCTGATCACCAAAGAAACACTCTATGAGGCCAAGGCCCACTATGCGCGCTAGCGCATCGCAGAACGCACCCGCGGGGGTCCCCATGCGACTGGTCGTGGTCACCATGGACACCCACCTCTCTTCGGCCACGGCCGCCGCCGCCGCCCGCCTGGCCAAGCGGCATCCTGGCCTTCGGGTGGAGATGCATGCGGCCTCTGAGTACAGCGCGAATGCGGAGGCCCTGCGCCGTTGCCGAGAGGCCATTGAGTCGGCCCATGTGGTCTTGGTCTCTATGTTGTTTCTCGAAGACCACTTCATGCCGGTGATCGACCTACTCAAGAAGCGGCGTGACAAACTCGATGCACTGGTCTGCATCATGTCGGCCCCCGAAGTGGTCAAGCTCACCCACATGGGCCGCTTCGATATGTCCAAGCCCGCAACCGGCCCCTTGGCCTTGCTCAAGCGGCTTCGCGGTGGACAGAAAGAATCGACAGAAGAGGGGGCCTCGGGCCGAAGCGTGAAGGCCGGCGGGGGTGCTGCGCAGATGCGCATGCTGCGCCGACTGCCCAAGATTCTGCGTTTCATCCCGGGCACCGCCCAAGACGTTCGCGCCTATTTCTTAAGCCTGCAGTACTGGATTGGTGGCTCCGATGAAAACATGGAGAGCCTTGCGGGATTGCTCATCAATCGATATGCAGATGGCGAGCGCAGCGATTGGCGTGGTCGACTCGTCGTCAACGAGCCCGTTGAGTATCCCGACACCGGTGTCTACCACCCGCGCATGTCGGGCCGCATTGCAGCGCAGCCCAAAGGCCTGCCTGGATTGCGTTCGAACAAGCCCCGAGTGGGCCTGCTTCTGCTTCGCTCTTATCTGCTCGCTGGAAACACGGCCCATTACGACGGGGTGATCGATGCCCTCGAGGCCAAGGGCCTCACGGTGGTACCCGCCTTTGCCATGGGCCTCGATTCCCGTCCCGCCATCGAGGCCTTCTTCATGAATCAAAATGAAGTCACGGTGGATGCCGTAGTGGCCCTCACCGGCTTCTCGCTCGTCGGTGGGCCGGCCTACAACGATGCCCAGGCGGCCGAAGAAATGCTCGCCAAGCTCGATGTCCCCTATCTTGCAGCTCACCCGCTGGAGTTTCAGTCGCTGGCCGACTGGGGTGCTTCGGGTCGCGGCCTCATGCCCGTTGAATCCACCATCATGGTGGCCATCCCGGAGCTCGATGGTGCCACCGGCCCCATGGTCTTCGGTGGCCGCCCTGGCGCTGCAGGCCAGACCTGCCAGGGCTGTGCGCGTGGCTGCCGCTTTGAGAATCTTCGCTCCCCCCAGGACATGGTCTCCTGCCCCGATCGCGCCGAGATGCTTGCTGCCCGTGTGGCCAAGTTGGTGTCCTTGCGCCGTACCCCACATGAGGCGCGTCGCGTGGGTCTGGTGGTCTTCAACTTCCCGCCCAATGGGGGAAGTGTTGGAACAGCCGCCCACCTCTCGGTATTTGAATCGGTCTTTGCCACCCTCGAGTCGCTTCGCGACAAGGGCTATGGGGTCGAGATGCCCGAGTCGCCCGTGGCCATTCGCGAGGCACTGCTCAATGGCAATCGCCAAGACCATGGCTGCGATGCCAATGTCTTGGCCACCTATCCCGTGCAGGACTACCTTCGCGAGGAAACACATCTGGCCGACATCGAGGCCTGTTGGGGCCGTGCACCGGGCAAGCAGCTCACCAACGGCAAGAACTTCTTCCTCTTGGGCCTGAGCTTTGGCAATGTCGATCTCTACGTTCAGCCTGGCTTTGGCTACGAGGGCGATCCCATGCGGCTTTTGTTTGAGCAAGGCCACACCCCCACCCATGCCTTCGCCGCCTTCTACCGCCACCTTCGCACCCGGCGCGAGTTGCACGCAGTGGTGCACTTTGGCACCCACGGCGCGCTGGAATTCATGCCCGGCAAACAGGCGGGAAGCTCGGGCGCCTGCTGGCCCGATCGCCTCATTGCAGACCTGCCCAACTTCTATATCTACGCCTCGAACAACCCCTCCGAGGGCACCATCGCCAAGCGCCGTTCTTCGGCCACGCTCTTGAGCTACCTCACCCCATCGGTGACCGAGGCAGGCCTCTACCGCGGCCTCTCTGAACTCAAGCAGACCATCGACCGTTGGCGCTCGCTCGAGCCCATCTCGCAAATGGTTGAGGTCCAGGGCCGTGCAGCCAACTTGGCCGAGCGTGAGTCCCTTCGGGCTGTGATTGCCGAGCAGGCCCAGGCCATTGAGATGCCGTTTGCCGCCAATCAGTCGCTCGCCCTGCACACGGCCGCGAGCACACCCGAAGAGATTCATCTGGCAGTCAACGCCATTGACGCCGCAGTGCTGCAACTTGCAGCCCAACTGCAAGAGTGGGAGACCACCCTCATTCCGCAGGGCCTGCATGTCCTGGGCCGCACGCCTAGCCTGGATCAGCGCCGCGACATTCTTCGCGCGATGTCACGTGCCCATCGGCCCATGGTCAGCGATGCCCGTGTGAATGAGGCCATCGACTGCATCATCGATTCGAAGGGCACCGCAGGCGATGCCGCCGCCCAACAGAAGGCCACCCAACTCATGGGCGACTTCGAGGGCGCCGAGCAGATGGCCACACTCCTGGTGCGGGTCAATCGCGAACTCCAGGTCAATCACGAACTCGACGCATTGCTCCATGCACTCGACGGTGGTTTTGTTCGCCCCGCGCCCGGTGGCGATCTCTTAAGAACCCCCGAGGTCCTCCCCACCGGCCGCAATCTCCACGGCTTCGATCCTTTCCGTATGCCAAGTCGATTCGCATGGGTCGATGGCCAACGACAGGCCGAGCGGCTCTTGGAGAAGCACACCGACCTCGGCCATCCATTTCCCGAATCCATTGCCATGGTGCTCTGGGGCACAGACAACCTCAAGACCGAGGGCGGCCCTCTGGCACAGGCCATGGCACTCATGGGTGCCAAGCCACGCTTCGATAGCTTCGGGCGCCTTGCCGGGGCGAGCCTCATCCCCCTTCAAGAATTGGGCCGACCACGCGTTGATGTCGTGCTCACCCTCTCGGGCATCTTCCGCGACCTGCTGCCACTTCAGATTCGCATGCTCGCCGAGGCCGCCTTTTTGGCGGCGCAGGCCGAAGAGCCCAGCGAGCAAAACTTCATTCGCAAGCATGCCCTGGCCCACATGGCCAAGTGCGGTGTAGATATTGAAACCGCCAGCCTGCGTGTCTTTGGCAACGCCGATGGCGCCTACGGGGCCAATGTGAACCACCTCATTGAGCAGGGCTGCTGGCAGGACGAAGACGAACTCGCCGACTGCTATGCACGCCGCAAGGGCTTTGCCTACGGACGCAATGGCCGACCAAGCAGCCAGCCCGCGGTGCTGCAGTCGGCCCTGGCCCATGTCGATCTCGCCTATCAGAACCTCGAGTCCCTCGAGGTGGGTGTGACCACGGTCGATACCTACTTCGACACCCTGGGTGGCGTGAGCCGCGCCATACGCAAAGCAAAGGGTGGCCGCGACCCACAGGTCTACATCGGAGACCAGACCACCGGGGCCGGCGTGGTTCGCACGCTCTCCGAGCAGGTGGCCCTGGAGACCCGCACCCGCATGCTCAATCCCAAGTGGTACGAGTCCATGCTCGAGCACGGCTACGAGGGCGTTCGACAGATCGAGGCCCACCTCACCAACACCATGGGCTGGAGCGCCACCACCGGGCAGGTGCAGCCCTGGGTCTACCAGCAACTCACTCAGACCTTTTTGATGGACCCAGCCATGCGCGATCGCCTGGCCGAATTGAACCCCGCTGCATCGGCCAAGCTCGCCGGTCGGCTGCTCGAAGCCAGTGACCGTCAGTACTGGTCCCCCGATGAACAGACCCTTGCCGCGCTTCGCGAAGCCGGTGAGGCCTTTGAAGACCGACTCGAGGGCGTCATGCCCCAGGGAGCCACCACTTGAATACCGTCAGCGTTCCCTTTTCAGAAATTCGCCGCGCCTCGTCCCCGCCCGATGGCGAGGGCAGTCTTCAGGTGCAGCTCGACCC
>JBJOGU010000042.1:0-6659 GCA_046048075.1 Pseudomonadota bacterium | reverse complement strand
GCATCACCCCCACTCGCTCTGCAAACCGTTTGACCATGGGCAGGTCGTGGGTGATGAGAAGAATGGCCATGCCGGTCTCGGCCTGGAGGCTCGCGAGCAGATCCAAGACCTGCTGACGCAGTGTCATGTCGAGTGCGGTGGTGGGCTCATCGGCAATGAGCAATGCTGGCTTGCAGGCCAGTGCCATGGCAATCAGCGCGCGTTGGCGCTGGCCGCCAGACAACTGATGCGGATAGGCGGTGGCACGCCGGTCGGGCTCATCGATCCCAACGCGATCGAGTAGGTCCACTGCGGCCCGCTCGGCCAACCCCTGTGTCATGCCCTCGTGGGTCTCCAAGACTTCACCAATCTGTCGACCAATCGTGAGCAGGGGATTGAGCGCTGTCATGGGCTCTTGGAAGACCATGGCGATGTCTTTGCCCCGCAGCCCTCGAAGCCGCTGAGGAGAGGCTTGCGTCAGTGACTCGCCGCGAAAGCGAATTTCACCACTGGTCTGGGCCTCGGGGAGAAGCTGCAGAAGGCTCAGGGCCGAGACCGTCTTGCCCGACCCCGACTCGCCCACCAGCGCAAACCGCTCTCCGGCTGAAACCTCGAAACTAAGATTGGAGACGGCAAGACTGAATTCCCCATTGGCCTTTGGGAATCGAACCTGAAGGTCCCGAACCTCGAGAAGGGGCAGGTTCGAATCAGCCACGGCGGGTATCGAGGGCATCACGCAGCGCCTCGCCGATGAAAATCAGAAGAAGAAGCAAGCCCACCAAGACACCAAAGGTGGAGACGGTGATCCACCACGCATCGAGGTTGTCCTTTCCTTGGGCGAGCAACTCACCAAGACTCGGCGTCGAGGCCGGCACGCCCAGCCCAAGAAAATCCAGACTGGTGAGCGCAAGAATCGATGCCGACATTCGAAAGGGCAAGAAGGCCACCACTGGAGTGAGGCTATTGGGCAGTACATGTCGAACGATGACCGACCAGTTCGACAGACCCAAGGCGCGGGCCGCAGTGACGTATTCGAGATTTCGGTTCCGAAGGAATTCGGCCCGCACATAATCAGATAGCCCCATCCACCCAAAAACAGAGAGAATGACCAACAAGACCAGCAGTCCCGGCTCAAAGATCGAGGCCAGAATAATCAATAGGTAGAGCTCGGGGATGGAGCCCCAGACTTCGATAAATCGCTGGAAGACCAAGTCCACCCGACCAGCAAAGTAGCCCTGAATGGCGCCAAAAATAATTCCCAAGACCACCCCGATTGCAGTCAGCGCGAGTCCGAAAAGTACAGACACTCGAAAGCCATAGAGCAGTCTTGCAAGGACATCGCGGCCGCGATCGTCGGTTCCCATCCAGTTCTCCGCCGAGGGTGGCGCAGGGTTCGGAGAGTCGGAGAAATAATTCAGCGTGTCATGGCTATAACGGTTGATTGCGAAGAGGGCCCAGTTGCCATCGCTTGAGAGCCGCTGCTCAATGAATGGATCGAGGTAATCGGTGGGCGAATCGAAATCACCGCCAAATGTGGTCTCGGGATACTCATTAAAAATCGGAACGTACGTCTGGCCTTGGTATGAAACCAGCAAGGGCCGGTCATTGGACAAAAATTCCGCCGAGAGGCTCAAGCCAAAGAGCACCAGGAATATCCATAGACTCCAGTAGCCGCGTCGATTGCGCTTGAATCGGTCCCATGCACGGGCCGAGGGAGAATTGGGCGCAAACACGGCAATCACCGGCTGCCCCCAAACTGAACCCGCGGATCCACCAGTACATACATGAGGTCATTGATGAGCTTGGCGACCAGGCCCAGAAGCGAGAAGAAAAACAGTGTTCCCATCACCACTGGGTAGTCCCGCTTCATCACGGCCTCGTAGGAGAGAAGCCCAAGACCATCGAGGGAGAAGAGGGTTTCAATGAGCAGAGAGCCCGTAAAGAACGCACCCACGAATGCCGCCGGGAAGCCGGTGATGATGGGGATCATGGCATTGCGAAGCACATGCCTCCAGAGCACCGTGTCCTCGGCAAGGCCCTTGGCGCGGGCCGTGAGCACGTATTGCCGACGAATCTCCTCGAGCATGGTGTTTTTGGTGAGCATGGTGACCACCGCGAAACTGCCGAGTACCAAGCAGGTGAGTGGCAGGGCCAGGTGCCAGAAGTAATCGAGCACCTGACCAATCAATGAGAGCTCAGACCAGTTGTCACTCGTGAGACCACGAAGCGGAAAGAGTTGCAAGAAACTTCCGCCACCGAAAAAGACCAACATCACCACACCCAGCACGAAGCCGGGAATCGCATAGCCAATGAGAATGGCCAGGCTCGTGTAGAGGTCGAACTGAGAGCCGTGCCGGACGGCCTTGGAGATGCCCAATGGAATGGAGACCAGGTAGGTAATAAGGAAGGCCCAGATGCCAAGGCTCATCGAGACGGGTAGTTTCTCGACGATGAGCTCCCACACCGTCTTGTTGTGGAAGAAGCTCTTACCAAGGTCGAACTGCATGAAGCCGATCACCATGTCCATGAAACGCTCGTGAACGGGCTTGTCGAATCCGTACAGAGCCTTGATTTCTTCGAGTCGCTGAGGGTCCACGCCCACCCTTCCCCGATAGACACCACCCGTCTGACCCACATCGCCGGCGGCCGAGGCGCCCGGCGCAGCGGGACCGGCCGCCCCCATTCCAGAGTGCTCCCCCTGGAGCATCTGAACCATCTGCTCCACCGGTCCGCCAGGAACAAACTGAATCAGGGTGAAGGTCACCAAGAGAATGCCCAGCAGCGTGGGAACAATGAGCAGGAGTCGCTTAAGAATGTAAGCAAAGAGTTGCGGTGTCATTGCTTGGGCCCCCACCACCAGGCCGCCATGGCCCAGTCTTCGGAGTGATAGTAGAGCGGACGCTGCTTGGGCGCCTGGAGACCTGAGCGATAGGCAACCCGATGGACATTGTTGTGCCAATTGGCCACTGCATAGTGCTCCACTCGAAGCAGGCGATCGAGCACACGTGAGGCTGTCACCAGACCCTCTCGGGAGCCCGCGCCAATGACACGCTCAATGGCTTCATCAACCAGGGCGCTTTTGACTCCAATAAAGTTGTCGGCGCCCGGCTCACCTGCAGACCGACTGGTGAACCGAAAGAGCAACTCGTTGCCTGGGTTCTGACTCGAGAGGTACCAGTGCACGATCATGTCGTAGTCGTAGTCATCAACACGCTTTTTGTAGACCGAGGCATCGGTCATACGCGAGGTGGCCCGAATGCCGAGCTTCTGCAGGTTTCGCGCGAACGGCGCCACCACCCGCTCCCAACTGCGCTGGTTGATGAGAATTTCAAACTCCAAAGGCTCACCCTTTTGGTTCTTTAAGACACCGTCTTGAACGGTGTAGCCAGCCTCGGCCAGCAGAGCACGGGCCTTGCGCAGGTTCTCTCGCAGACTGCCTGGTGGCGAGGTCTTGGGCGGTTCGGGGACCACGCCCAACACGCCCTCGGGCAGTGGCTTGCCCGTGGCCGCGGCAATGCTCTTCAACATGGCTTCCTCGGCGGCAGACGGCTTGCCCGAGGCGGCCATGTCCGTATTGGTGAAGTAGGAGTTCGATCGCTTGTACTGATCGTAGAAGAGCTGGCGATTCATCCACTCATAGTCCAAGGCCAGCTCGATGGCCTGTCGCACTCGGCGGTCCGCGAACATGGGCTTGCGCGTATTGAAGTAGAAGGCCTGCAGACCGGCCGCGTTGGAGTTGGGCAATTCGGTCTTGATCAACTCCCCGCTGGAGAAGGCTCTGCCCTGGTAGGAGCGGGCCCAATTCTTGGCGGCGTTCTCGTGAATGAAGTCGAACTCGCCCGCCTTCAAGGCCTCGAGTCTCGCGAAGACATCTTTGTAATAGCGAAAGCTGACACGATCGAAATTGAATTGGCCCACCCGCGTGGGGAGGTCCTTGCCCCAGTAGTCGGCGCGACGCTCATAAACAATGGTCTTGCCCAAATCCACCCGGGCCACGGCATAAGGACCACTGCCAATTGGCTTCTGGTGCACCCACTGCTCAAAGGGCTTGCCTTGCCCCCAATCCTTGGAGAAGACTGGCACGCTCGCGACAATCATGTGCAACTCGCGGTTGCGCCGCTTGAAGTCAAAACGAATCGTGCGCTCATCGACCACCACGGCCTCGCGAACATCGGCCCAGTAATTTTTCCAAATGGGGCTGGCCGCATTGCTGCGAAGGGTATCGAAGGAGAACTTCACATCCTCGGCGCGAACGGGCTTGCCATTGGAGAACCGTGCTTGCGGATTGAGTCGAAAGCTCATCGACATGCCATCGGGGGCAAGCATCATCTGCTGCGCAAGGAGTCCATACATCGACATGGGCTCATCGAGACTGCCAATGGCCAGGGGCTCAAAGACCAACTCCATGATTCCGCGCGCCGAGAGGCCCTTAAGGGTGAACGGATTGAGCTTGTCAAAGCTGCCCATCGCGGCCAGTCGAAGGTCGCCGCCCTTGGGCGCCTGGGAATTCACATAGGCAAAGTGGGTGAAGTCTCGGCCGTACTTGGTTCGACCCACCAGGGCCATGCCGTGAGTCCACGAACCACGAACGGTGACAGACCCTGGCGATGAATCTGCGCTGGGCGCAGGGGTGGCGGTGACCGATGTCTGGGCCTGCGCAATGCCCGTCAGCAGGAATAGCGATGCCCACAACAGGGCAGCGATTCGAATGGATGCGGGGCGCATGATGCGAGAGTGTAACCAAGCATAGAATGTTCGCTCCAGGGGCCCGCCCCTATGCATGCATGGACTCTTCAAATATGGCCTTCCTTAAAGACAAACGAATTCTCATCACCGGACTTCTCTCGAACCGCTCCATTGCCTATGGCATTGCCAAGGCCTGCCATGCGCAGGGCGCCCAACTCGCCTTCACCTTCCAGAATGAGCGCTTTGAAGAACGGGTCAGGGAGATGGCCGCCGAATTCGGCAGCAGCGTCTGCCTTCCTTGCGATGTCTCCGAGGACAGCCAGATAGATACGCTGTTCAAGTCACTGGCAGAGAAGTGGTCGGGCCTCGACGGCCTGGTGCATGCCATTGCCTTTGCACCGCGCGAGGCGATTGCGGGTGACTTCCTCGAGGGCTTTAGCCGGGAGGGGTTCCGTGTGGCCCACGAGGTCAGTGCCTACAGCTTCGGCGCCATGGCAAAGGCCGCCCTGCCGCTCATGCGCGAGAGCAAGGGGGCACTGGTGACACTGAGTTACCTGGGCGCAGAGCGCATGGTTCCCGCTTACAACACCATGGGCCTTGCCAAGGCGAGCCTGGAGGCCTCGGTTCGTTACCTGGCCACGAGCCTGGGTCCACTGGGCATTCGCGTCAACGGCGTATCGGCCGGGCCCATCAAGACACTGGCTGCGAGTGGCATAAAAGGATTTGGAAATATCTTGTCGGTGGTCGAGAAGAACGCCCCCTTGCGTCGCAATGTGACCATTGATGATGTGGGCAACGTCTGCGCCTTCATGTTGTCGGACCTGGCCGCGGGGGTCACCGGCGAGATCACTTATGTTGACTCCGGCTTCTCCACCGTGGTGGCCGGCATCGCCGAGTAATTCGGCATGCGACAGTACCTTGAGTTAATGCGGCATGTGATCGATCACGGGGCCGTGAAGTCGGATCGAACCGGCACGGGCACGCTCTCGGTCTTCGGGTGGCAGATGCGTTTCAACCTGCAAGAGGGCTTTCCGCTGGTCACGACCAAGAAGGTCCACACCAAAAGCATCATTCATGAGTTGCTCTGGTTTCTTCGCGGCGAAACCAATGTTCGCAGCCTTCAGCAGGCGGGGGTGAGCATCTGGAATGAATGGGCCGATGCCGATGGCGAATTGGGGCCGGTCTATGGTCGGCAGTGGCGAGCCTGGCCTGCGCCGACACCCGATGACCCCAATCGAGTGGTGGACCAGATTGCCGAGGTGATGCGTGACCTGCGCGACAACCCCGATTCACGTCGGCTCATTGTGAGCGCATGGAATGTGGGGCAGATTCCTGAGATGGCACTGGCGCCCTGCCACGCCTTCTTCCAGTTCTACGTGGCCAATCGTCGACTGTCGTGTCAGTTGTATCAGCGCAGTGCCGACATCTTCTTGGGCGTGCCCTTCAACATTGCAAGCTATGCCCTGCTCACCCACATGATGGCCCAGCAACTCGATTTGGAGGCGGGTGACTTTGTCTGGACTGGCGGGGACTGTCACCTCTATAGCAATCACCTGGACCAGGCGCGTGAGCAGCTATCGCGAAGTCCCTTCCCCCTGCCCCGACTGAATATTCGACGACGGCCCGAGTCGATTTTTGACTACCAGTTCGAGGACTTCGAGATTCTGGATTACGCCTGCCACCCCGCGATTTCAGCGCCCGTGGCTGTTTGATGAAACCAGCGTTCGTCCATTACCCAACGCTGGACTCGACTTGGGCGGCGGGCTAAGCGCATGGGCAACACCTTGACCTTAATTGCCGTTGTTGCCGCCGCCCGCAATGGCTGCATTGGTATCAACGGTCGCATGCCCTGGCACATCAGCGAGGACCTCAAGCGATTCAAGCAATTGACCATGGGCAAGACAGTGCTCATGGGCCGCAAGACCTTCGAATCGATTCTGGATCAGTTGGGCAAGCCACTGCCAGGCCGCCCACAGATCGTGCTCACCCGTGAT
>JBJOGU010000041.1:0-2556 GCA_046048075.1 Pseudomonadota bacterium | reverse complement strand
GGATGTCGGGACAATCCGTGAAGAAGGAAAGCCTGTTGGAGATCAGTATTCGGCTTCAATCACTCAGAGAACGAGCAGGGCTCACCCAGCAGCAGGCCGCACTCGGAATGGTCTGGCCCGTGTCGCGCATCGACCGTCTCGAGCGCGGCACCTTGCTCCCCAGTGACACTGAGCAGGCCTACTCTGCCGATGCGGAATCCTATGAATCGTTTCTCAATAAGAAAGTGGGTCGTCCTGTCTACATACCCCACTTCCTGCGAGAGAACCCCACACCCGGCAAGTAGGCCGTTAATGAAGATGATGGGCTGGTCCGCTATGGGCCTGTTGCTGGTAAGCATTGCGGGATGTGATCAAGTCAGTGCCCGCCTCAAGGCGAGTTTTGGCGATGGGAAGCCAAACCCCGAGCTCCTCTCCCCGGATCGCACGAAGGGCGGTGCGAAGGGCGACCCACCCTCTCAACCCAACACTATTCAACCCACCACCATTCAGCCACCGCCTGTGGCGAGCAATTCCAATGGCGGTCTCACACCTGCTGAACCCCCCAAAGAAGAGCGCATCGGCACGGCGGCGCTGCGCAAGCAAGAGCCCAAGCCAGACCACGAGGTTGTTCGCTCCCGCTAGGGGGCATCCTGAAGACGCAAAGACCCAGGGCCCGTCTCGGCCTCGAGACATCTCACGAACTCGACTCAATCAATCGGCTCTGGGCTTAGAACAAAGCGGTCGGACCTCGATATCCGAATGGACAATTGGGTCTCGGACTTCGGAAAGAACTCGGTAACAAGATCGGAGAAAATTCTTTTAAAGGCCTCGGCATCGATCGATTCGAAGACAGCCCGCGGGATCTCCAGACGCCAGCGAGAGGCCGACCAATCGGGGCTTCTTGACCATGGAAGGCGTCGCATGGCCAAGACCAGCGCAAGCAGTTGCTGAGCGGGCGCATCGGCTTCATTGAAGCGATATTCAAAGGTGCGAGGTTTCATGGCTTCTCGGGCAAGGACTGCCCCTCCTCTCGTTCCTCTCTTGCAAGTCGATCGATCACCAGGAGTGCGAGTCGACTCGCAAGATGGCCCGCTGGGGCGCTGCTCATCGTTCGTTCATCGGGCTGAACGATCACACCCACGCTCCAAAGACCGGCCTGCGCTGGCCGCACCTCCAGAGCTGGATAAGCGAGTTCGGTGCGGATTCGGTTTGGGTCCCAGGCACCGGCAAAGGTAGTGGTTCCTGCAAAGACCTTATCGGCCCGCCCCACGGTGCCCGTCTTCCCCCAGATCGAGCAGCCCGCCTTGCACTTGTCTGCCCACACCGCCTGGAGCGCCGGATAGGCGGTGCCACTGCCCTGCCAGCCCGGTTCAACGGGCTGCGCCACCTTGGCCATTCCCAACCAGACCGACTGGGCCTGAGTGCTGCGAAGCAAAGCCCCCGCGTGAGACCGACTCGCCATGGGCGGCCTCGTCATGGGCGTTATCGGCGTCTTGAGGGTCATGGGCGCCTTGTCGCCGGCCGCGCTGCTCATCGAATCCGTTCGGCGAACCAGCCAAGGCATGGGCGCATTCTTGCCCGAGGCCAGGCTGCCCACCTGACCTGCAAGATGGGCCAATCCTAGGGCGCTCACCCGCGCATCGCCTGCGCCAATGACCGACTGCACCGCATACGATGTGCGAAGGTAGATTCGATCGGCCGGTGGCCGCGGGGGCTTGGAGCGTCCCCCACGTATTGCCTCGTAGTCGTCCCAACCCATGAATGCATCGTCTGCTTGGGCGTTGCCCTTGGGGGAAGCCTTCGCATCCCGCAAGGCAAAGGGCTCGACCGGTCGAAAGCTCCCCATAAAACCCGGCATATCCAGGCGCATGGTGCCCAGATTGACGCGACCGCAACGGCCCGAGGGGCAATCCTGGTTAAAGCCAAGGGCCGTCGCAATCGACTCGCTCTCACCAGGCACCCGACACTGGCGAAACGAGGGTTCACTTAACGTTGCCTTGGCACGATTGCCGCTAGACCGCGTTGGCCGAAGGTCGCAGAGCATGCTGCGCTCCCACCACTCATTGCGCTTGGTCACCGATTCGTCGAGTTGCCCAGAGGTCTTGATCTGCAGCGCAAGATCGCGTCGTGCCACTGCGTCACCCGAGCCGACTGCACCACTCGATCCAAGGGCCATGCTAACAAAGAGCTTTGCGGTGGATGCCGGCGGCGATTGCGCCAAAAGCGCTGCGACAGGCTCACTGCCCTCGATGCCAGACTGCTCACAGAGCCTGCCCTGACAATGCAGACCAAGAATGGCACCACTTGCTGAATGCATGACAACCACCGCATAGTGCTGCAGGCGACTGGCCATTGCTGCCTCGGCCTGCGTGCAGTGCGCGAGTTGCGGGTTGATGAAACAACGCCGCATCGCATCGAGACGGCCCTGCACCTCGCCATCGACGCTCAGGGCAAGAGATACAGGTGCCTGCGCGCGGCCATCGACCGACTCGGCTGCAAGAGCGCGCCGGTAGACCCACCGTCCAAGTGCCTGGGTGGATTCGGGGAGTCGGTGGGCAAGGCCCTCGGCGGGGCATC
>JBJOGU010000040.1:0-4255 GCA_046048075.1 Pseudomonadota bacterium | reverse complement strand
CTTCGGCTTGCCAAACCCCTGGGAACAAAGCCAACTGAGTTGGCTCTCGCATGGGCCACAGAGCTGACAAAGGCTGAGCCTCTCAAGGCCATGCTGCAGCAGGTGGAGGTCGCTGGTCCAGGTTTTATTAATTTTCGACTCACCAATGCCCTGAAGGTCTCGGTCGTTGGCCGAATCTTGGCCGAGGCCGATCGTTTCGGTCATCGCCCCGAGGGTTCGGCCGGCTCGGTGTTGCTCGAGTACGTTTCGGCCAATCCCACCGGCCCACTCCATGTCGGCCATGGCCGACAAGCCGCACTGGGAGACTCATTGGCCAATCTGCTCGCTAGCCAGGGCTACAGCGTTCACCGTGAGTTCTATTACAACGACGCCGGCACCCAGATTGAAAACCTTGCACTCTCGGTGGCGGCTCGAGCAAGGGGCATTTCCCCCGACGATCCCGGGTTCCCGGCCGATGGGTATCGTGGCGATTACATCGCAGAGATTGCAAGGTCATATCTGGCCAAGGAGACCGTCGTCGCGGCGGACTCGCCACCTGTCCAAGCACTGGGAGACCCCCTCCAGATCGAGGCCATACGGGCCTTCTCGGTCGCGTATCTGCGAAGAGAGCAGGACCTGGATCTGGCCGCCTTCGGTGTTCGGTTTGATCGCTTCAGCCTCGAGTCGGCCCTCTATTCATCGGGGGCCGTCGAATCGGTGGTGGGAGAACTGGTTCGCCTTGGACATGCTTACGAACAAGATGGAGCGTTGTGGTTGCGGTCAACCGACCACGGCGACGACAAAGACCGTGTGATGCGCAAATCGAGCGGTGGGTATACATACTTTGTACCTGACGTGGCATACCACCTTGAAAAATACAAGCGCGGCTACTCAAAGGCCATCAACATTCAAGGCTCCGACCACCATGGCACGATCGCACGGGTTCGCGCAGGTCTTCAGGCCCTTGAGCAAGGCGTTCCAAAGGGTTTCCCCGATTACATCTTGCACAAAATGGTCACCGTGATGCGCGGCGGCGAGGAGGTGAAAATCTCCAAACGAGCCGGTGCCTATGTGACCTTGAGAGACCTGATTGACTGGTCGGGCGGCCGAGACGCGGTGCGATTCTTTCTGGTCTCGAGAAAAGCAGATTCAGAGTTTGTATTTGATGTGGACTTGGCGGTGTCTAAATCAGAAGAGAACCCTGTCTACTACGTGCAATACGCCCATGCACGAATCGCTGGCGTTCTTTTTCAGGCGGGCTATGCAAACCTGAGTCAGGCCATAGAGTGGGCGAGAGGCTTGAATCACTCGGCCCTCAATGAGCGCCTCGATAAAATTCAGCACCCCAAGGCACTCGCGTTATGCGCACGCCTCTCCCACTATCCGTCGATGTTGGCCGAAGCCGCTGAGCAGCATTCCCCGCATCTCGTCGCCTTCTACCTGCGTGAGCTTGCTGCAGATTTGCATGGCTTTTACAACGCAGAGCGTGTTCTTGTGGATGCCATGGTCGAACGAGAGTCACGCCTACTTTTGTTGTTGGCCGCAGCAGCGGTTATTTCTTCCGGTCTCAAGATGCTTGGGGTGAGCGCTCCTGAGCGGATGTAGATCCTCGGTATGATGCAAGATCATGGCAAAAACCAACCCTGAGCCAACCAGTCGCGCCAAAACAGTGAGCCTCACCAGCTTTATGGCCGGTGTGGCTGCGGGACTAATC
The DNA here is from genome assembly GCA_046048075.1 of Pseudomonadota bacterium. Lineage (GTDB taxonomy): Bacteria > Pseudomonadota > Gammaproteobacteria > Burkholderiales > Burkholderiaceae_A > Hahnella. The sequence goes on along the minus strand of JBJOGU010000040.1, from coordinate 2,562 downwards.
GTTGCGGCACTGGCCGCGGTTTACATTACCCAATCGCCCCTTCCTGTTACTGACCGCGGTCTTCGAAAGGTCGAGGCGCCGACCAAGCAGGGCAGTAAGGGCGCCGATGTCGAGTCGGCAGCGCCAGTCATTGCCGAGCCGGAACCACCGCCCGCCGCGCCCATCGCCAATGAATCGGGGGCGGCCAGGCCGCCAATGGCAGAGCCGCCCGGGACGACCTACTTTTTGCAGCTGGCTGCCTATAGATCCGTTGAAGAGGCAGAGCAGATGCGGGCTCGACTCGCAATCCTTGGGTTTGAGGCGGCAATTACGCAGACCCGCAGAGACGGCACCCTCTTCTACCGAGTGCGCTTGGGGCCGATGGCCGACTTCGATGAACTCAATCGGACAAAAACCGCTCTGTCAGACAATGGTTTGGAGTCGACCGTCGTTCGAGCCCTGCCACAGTAAGCTTCGTAAGCCTGGTAAGTCTTTACAACGATGGAGATTCGAATGAAAGCCACTTCCCCAAGACGTCGAATCATTATTGGAGCCGCCTCAGTCGCTGGGCTTCTGGGGTGGGCGGCGCGGCCACTGAAAGCGGCGACCATTGATGAAGGGATTGACTTCCGTCAACTTGCGCGCCCTGTTCCCACCGGGCTTGCGCAGGGAAAGATTGAGGTCCTGGAGTTCTTTTGGTACGCATGCCCCCATTGCTTTGCCCTGGAGCCTTACCTGAAGTCGTGGGTTTCCAAGCTTCCAGTGGATGTCGTTTTTCGCAAGGCCCATGTCGCCTTTAGGGGCTCTGCCCAGCAGCAACTCTTCTACACCCTTGAGGCCATGATGAGTCCAGATGCCGTGCACCAGAAAGCTTTTGAAGCCATTCATCTCAACCGCCAGCCACTGGCTTCGGAGGCCGAAATTTTTTCTTGGGCCAAGAGAGCATCCCTCGACATGGCCCGATTTGAGCGCAGTTGGCGGTCGCCTGCTGTGGCCAATCAAATGAAACGCGCGGTGGACTTACAACAAAGCCATGAAGTCGATGGGGTTCCCCGATTCACTGTCAATGGCCGTTATGTCACATCCCCGGCCATGGTGGGGGGCAGCCATCAGCGCTCTCTGGCTGTCGTCGATTTCCTCATCAAAAAGTCCAGAGGCAGTGGGGCATAGCCCTTAAGGCTCTGGCTTGCCTCGTTCCTCAGCCTTCGCCGGGCCGATTGCAAGTCCATAGGCCGCTTCTCTTTTAAGGCCGAAAGCCTTCGAGAGGATTTTCGCCAGGGAAGCGGCTGGAACATATGCTCTGAGCTCATCCGCCCAGACTGCAGAGCCCCAGCCCGTTGAGTCTTCCGTCACAGACGACTCTTGAACTCTGAATAGCAAAACGTATTCGCCTCGATCGGCCTTGCTATCGACGGCGAGCGCCGAGTCGAGGCGAGACCGAACCTCCGCAATAGAGCCTTGCACCAATGTCTCGAACTGCTTGGTTAACTCTCTGGCCAGAAACATGGCTGTGTTGGGGCCGAGCAAATCGCCCGCATCGATCAGTGCCTCGTGAATGCGATGCGGGGATTCAAACACCGTGTGCAAGCCCGGGGTCCTCGAGAGAACCTTAAAGTGCGCTCGCCGGGCACTGGCTCGATTGGGCAAAAACCCCCAAAAACAAATGGGCGCGCCGTCTGGGGCCTCGAGTCCGGAGACACTCAGTGCGGCCGTGAGGGCGCTGGGTCCAGGAACAGCGGTCACCATCGCACCGGCCCGATGTGCTGCAGCCACAAGGCGAGCCCCCGGGTCCGATACGGCTGGTGTCCCCGCATCGGAGATCAACGCAATCGACAATCCTTGGCCAATGGCCTCGACCAGCCTGACAGTCTGCCTGGCCTCGTTGTGGGCGTGCAAAGACAAAAGGGGCGCCTTGGTGCGGATTCCCAGGGCCTGCAGCATCGATTTGGAGTGGCGGGTGTCCTCGGCGGCGACTCGGTCGGCCTGCTCTAGAACCAACCTGGCTCTCGGGCTGATATCACCCAAATGGCCAATTGGCGTGGCCACTAGGTAGAGGCCTGCTTGCAAATTCGTCACTATCTGAGTCATGGGGGTTGCAATTGCCAAGTCCAAAGCAGACCAAAGGGTATCTCATGGAGGAGCGAGCCCTACAGTATCTCCAGGGAAGGGGTCTTGCACTGGTTGAGAGGCAGGCCCGATATCCCTTCGGGGAAATTGACTTGGTGATGACGGACGGAGACGAACTTGTTTTTGTAGAGGTTCGTTATCGCGCGAGCGCGTCCTTTGGTGGGGCTCTGGCCTCCGTGGGGCGGGCCAAACAGCGCAGACTGCGGTTGGCTGCATTGGCATGGCTCTCAACTGCTGGGCGCGAGGCGAGCGGCCATGGGCCAGCTACTCGATACAAGGGTTGCCGCTTCGATCTTGTACTTTTTGAATCCGGAGAATTGCATTGGCTGCGCAATGCGATTTGAACGAACGGGCATCGACTCCGCTCCTATAATTGGGATTCCCAACACAGGAGCTCTCATGACAAATCGCCGTCTCTTTTTGGTCTCAGCATCTTCTCTGGCCGCTGCGAACCTT
>JBJOGU010000039.1:0-13541 GCA_046048075.1 Pseudomonadota bacterium | reverse complement strand
GTCTCAGACTGGGGCTGGACACCACCCACCGCACAGTAGACCATGCAGGCCCCGTCGAGAACACGCATGGACCGCTCGACTTCGATGGTGAAGTCGACGTGCCCCGGGGTGTCGATGAGGTTGATGCGATGCTCGGGCAGGCTCGAGTCCATGCCTTTCCAGAAACAGGTGGTCGCTGCCGAGGTGATGGTGATGCCGCGCTCTTGCTCCTGCTCCATCCAGTCCATGGTGGCAGCACCGTCGTGGACTTCGCCAATCTTGTGATTAACGCCGGTGTAGAAAAGAATTCGCTCGGTTGTTGTGGTCTTGCCTGCGTCGATGTGTGCGCTAATGCCAATGTTGCGGTAGCGCTCGATCGGGGTTTTTCGGGCCATGAAACGTCCTATCTAAATGGTGATTGGAGGCCGAGGAGTCGGTTCCGAATCAGAAACGGAAGTGGGAGAAGGCCTTATTGGCCTCTGCCATGCGGTGGACTTCGTCACGCTTTTTCACCGCGCCACCGCGTCCCTCTGCGGCCTCGAGCAACTCACCGGCCAGACGCAGGTTCATGGATTTCTCGCCACGCTTCTTTGCAGCTTCACGCAGCCAACGCATGGCGAGTGCTGAGCGACGCGAGGGGCGCACTTCGACCGGGACCTGATAGTTGGCGCCACCCACCCTGCGGCTCTTGACCTCGACCATGGGTTTGGCGTTGTTCAATGCCTGCTGAAAGATTTCGATGGGATTCTTTTTGGCAACCTTCTCGATATGATCGAGCGCGCCGTAGACAATGCGCTCAGCCACGGCCTTCTTGCCGTGAAGCATGACCACATTCATGAACTTGGAGACTTCTTCGCTGCCGAATTTCGGATCGGCAAGAATGATGCGCTTGGGCACCTCACGACGACGGGGCATGTTTTTTCCTTTATTGGTTCAGTTGGGTTTGACCCAGCCCGCTTGGCCAATTCCTTGGCCGCAGACCCTTACTCCATCGCACACCATTGCACGATGGTCTGTACGACTTAAGACTTCTTGGGACGCTTGGCGCCGTATTTCGAGCGCGACTGCTTCCGATCCTTCACGCCTTGTAGATCCAAGGATCCGCGGACGATGTGATAACGAACACCGGGCAAGTCCTTGACACGGCCACCGCGAATCAGCACCACCGAGTGCTCCTGAAGGTTGTGGCCTTCTCCACCAATGTAACTAATCACCTCGAAGCCGTTGGTGAGGCGAACCTTGGCCACCTTCCGAAGCGCTGAGTTCGGCTTCTTCGGTGTGGTGGTGTAGACGCGCGTGCAGACCCCCCTGCGCTGGGGGCACGACTCGAGCGCAGGGCTCTTGCTCTTGATGGTCTCAGAGGTTCTCGGCTTGCGAACCAGCTGGTTGATGGTGGGCATGAAATCGGTCCTTCGGTTAATTCTGAAAATTCTTAAAAATGGGGAAAAGCCCTCGATTCTTGGTCTTTTCCCCTAGGCTGTCAAGCAGATTCTCCCGTTCCTGACTCTGTCGTGGCGTCCTCGTCGGCGCTGCCTCCACCAGAGAACAAGGCTTCGGCCTCTAGTGCAGCCTGTTCGGCGAGGGTCTTGGCCTCGGCGGCCTCGGCCACCTCGCGCTCCTTGCGAGCCCGGTGGTAGGCCAATCCAGTTCCGGCGGGAATGAGTCGACCAACAATCACGTTCTCTTTAAGGCCCCTGAGATCGTCTTGTTTGCCCATGATGGCCGCCTCGGTCAGGACTCGGGTGGTCTCCTGGAAAGAGGCCGCCGAGATAAAGGAGTCGGTGGACAGAGACGCCTTGGTGATTCCCAAAAGCTGGTTGTCATAGAGCGCCGCGCGCTTGCCATCGGCCAGTGCGCGATCGTTCTCCTCGAGGAGTTCAGAGCGCTCCACCTGCTCACCGGGGATGAATTTCGTGTCACCCGGATCGGTGACCTGAACCCGACGAAGCATCTGACGAACAATCACCTCGATGTGCTTGTCATTGATCTTGACGCCCTGAAGTCTGTAAACGTCTTGCACTTCGTCGACGATGTAGCGGGCCAAAGCTTCAATTCCGAGCAGACGAAGGATGTCCTGCGGATCGGCCGGGCCATCGACGATCATCTCGCCCTTGTTGACAATCTGACCGTCGTGGACGAGGACGCTCTTCTCTTTCGGGATGAGGAACTCTTGCGAGACACCATCCATATCGGTGATGACCAGACGCTGCTTGCCCTTGGTGTCTTTTCCAAAAGAGACCGTTCCGGTGACGTCGGCCAACATGCCCGCATCCTTGGGGGAGCGGGCCTCGAAGAGCTCCGCAACGCGGGGCAATCCACCGGTGATGTCGCGGGTCTTCTGAGACTCTTGGGGAATTCGAGCCAGAACATCACCCACGGCAACGTCTTGCCCATCGCGCACCGTAATGAGGGCGCCCACTGGAAAACTGATGTTGACCGAGTGATCGGTTCCGGCGATCTTGACTTCTTCACCGGAAGCGTCGATGAGACGGACCTGAGGCCGGACGCCCTTGCTGGCCGCGCTGCGTCGCTTGGCATCGATGACCACTAGGGTCGAGAGCCCGGTGACATCATCAATTTGCTTCGCGACAGTAACGCCCTCTTCGACATTCTCGAATCGGATCTTGCCCGCGTACTCGGTGATGATGGGTCGAGTCAGTGGATCCCAGGTTGCGAGGATCGTGCCGGCCTTCGCCGCTGCGCCGTCAACCAATGTCAGGGTTGCGCCATAAGGCACCTTGTGGCGTTCCCGCTCACGGCCGTTGTCATCTGCAATCATGACCTCACCCGAACGAGAGATCACGACAGGCTCCCCCTTGGTGTTGGTGATGTAGCGCATGGTTGAGGTAAAGCGCACGGTACCGTTCGACTTGGCCTCAATGCTTGACTGAGCAGCGGTTCGGGACGCAGCGCCACCAATGTGGAAGGTGCGCATGGTCAGCTGGGTTCCAGGCTCACCAATCGATTGGGCGGCAATCACGCCCACTGCTTCGCCAACGTTGACCAGGTGGCCGCGGCCAAGGTCACGGCCATAGCATTTTGCGCATAGCCCAAAACGTGTGCCGCAAGTCAAAGGGGTCCGCACGCGAACCTCGTCGATTCCGAGCCGCTCGATGGCATCGACTGCATCCTCATCGAGGACGACACCCAATTCGACCAGGGTCTCCTGGGTCTCGGGGTTCACGACCTCGCTGGCGGTGACACGGCCCAGCACCCGATCCCGTAGGGCCTCGATGACCTCGCCACCCTCGACCAGGGCCTTCATGGTGATGCCATTGTCGGTTCCACAGTCGTCCTCGATGACCACGAGGTCTTGGGTGACATCAACAAGGCGACGAGTGAGATAGCCTGAGTTGGCCGTTTTCAGCGCCGTATCGGCCAGGCCCTTACGAGCTCCGTGTGTGGAGATGAAGTACTGAAGAACGTTGAGGCCCTCGCGGAAGTTGGCCGTGATGGGCGTCTCGATGATAGAGCCGTCGGGCTTGGCCATCAGGCCGCGCATACCCGCCAATTGGCGAATCTGGGCTGCAGAACCTCGGGCACCCGAGTCGGCCATCATGTAGATGGAGTTGAAAGACTCTTGACGGACATCGGCCCCCTTGCGGTCCTTTACGACCTCACCGGCGAGCTGATCCATCATGGCCTTGCCGACCTGATCGCCTGCACGGCCCCAGATGTCAACGACCTTGTTGTAGCGCTCACCGGCCGTAACAAGACCCGAGGCATATTGCTGCTCAATCTCTTTGACCTCTGACTCGGCCTTCGAGAGGATGTCGGTCTTCTGTGCGGGAACAAGCATGTCGTCTACGCAGATCGAAATGCCTGCGCGGGTGGCCAATGCAAAACCCGACTGCAGCAATTTGTCGGCCAAAATCACCGTGGCCCTGAGACCGCAGCGACGGAACGAGGCATTGATCAGGCGTGAGATCTCTTTCTTTTTGAGCGCCTTGTTCATATGCGAGAAAGGCAAGCCCTCGGGAAGAATACGGGACAGCAGGGCCCTTCCCACGGTGGTCTCGTAGCGAACGAGTTTGGCCTGGGCTGCGCCAGTCTCCCGGTCGAGCGTGGACTCTTCAACACGAACCGTGATCTTGGTGGCGAGTTCCACCTCTTTGGCCGCGTAGGCGCGCTCGACTTCGGTCACGTCCGCAAACATCATTCCCTCGCCACGTCCGTTGACCTTCTCTCGAGTGGCGTAGTAGAGGCCAAGAACGATGTCTTGCGAGGGGACAATCGATGGCTCACCGTTCGAGGGGAAGAGGACATTGTTAGAGGCCAGCATCAAGGTGCGGGCTTCCATCTGGGCCTCGAGTGAGAGCGGCACGTGGACAGCCATCTGGTCGCCGTCGAAGTCGGCATTGAAGGCCGCGCAAACCAAGGGATGCAGCTGAATGGCTTTGCCCTCGATGAGCACAGGCTCGAATGCCTGAATACCAAGGCGGTGAAGAGTCGGTGCACGGTTGAGCATCACAGGATGCTCACGGATCACCTCCTCGAGGATGTCCCACACCTCTGGCACCTGCTGCTCAACCAATTTCTTGGCCGCCTTGATCGTGGTGGCCATCCCGCGCAGCTCGAGCTTGTTGAAGATGAAGGGCTTGAAGAGTTCGAGCGCCATTAGCTTGGGCAGCCCGCACTGGTGCAGTTTGAGAGTCGGGCCCACCACAATGACGGATCGGCCCGAGTAGTCGACCCGCTTTCCGAGAAGGTTCTGACGAAAACGACCGCCCTTGCCCTTGATCATGTCGGCCAGCGACTTGAGCGCCCTCTTGTTCGCACCCGTCATGGCCTTGCCGCGGCGGCCGTTGTCGAGCAGTGAATCGACAGACTCCTGCAACATGCGCTTCTCGTTGCGAACAATGATCTCCGGGGCACGCAGCTCAAGCAGACGCTTGAGTCGGTTGTTGCGGTTGATCACACGGCGATAGAGGTCGTTGAGATCGGATGTTGCGAACCGTCCACCGTCCAAGGGGACCAGGGGGCGAAGCTCAGGGGGCAACACGGGCAGGACCTGCATCACCATCCAATCGGGCTTTACGCCCGACTTTGAGAAGCCCTCCAATACTTTGAGTCGCTTGGCGATCTTTTTAATCTTTGCGTCGGACGAGGTCTCGGCCAGGTCTTTGCGCAATTGCTCGATTTCTCTCTCGAGATCAATCGAGGAGAGCAGTGCAGCGACGCCCTCTGCTCCCATCTGGGCAACAAATTCGCCATCGCCGTATTGCTCCACCTTGGCCAGGTAGTCGTCTTCAGACATGATCTGGCCTCGCTTGAGCGGGGTCATGCCGGGCTCCACCACCACATAGGCCTCGAAATAGAGCACTCGCTCGATATCCCGCAGGGTCATGTCGAGAACCATGCCGAGGCGCGAGGGAAGTGATTTTAGAAACCAGATATGGGCAACCGGACTGGCCAATTCAATATGGCCCATTCGCTCACGGCGGACTTTTGCGAGCGTGACCTCCACGCCACACTTCTCGCAAATAACGCCGCGATGCTTGAGGCGCTTGTATTTCCCGCAGAGGCACTCGTAGTCCTTGACGGGCCCAAAGATCTTGGCGCAGAAGAGACCATCGCGCTCAGGCTTAAAGGTTCGGTAGTTGATGGTCTCTGGCTTCTTAACCTCACCGAAGGACCATGAGCGAATCTTGTCGGGAGAGGCCAGGCCAATGCGGATGGCATCGAACTGCTGGTCTTGCTGGACCTGTTTGAATAGATCGAGTAGAGCTTTCATTGTGCGAGTTCCCTTTTGATCAGTTGCGTTCGAGGTCGATGTCAATGCCCAGAGAGCGAATCTCTTTGACCAAGACGTTGAAGGATTCAGGCATGCCAGCGTCGATGACATGGTCTCCCTTGACGATGTTTTCGTAGACCCGGGTTCGGCCTGCCACATCGTCGGATTTGACCGTGAGCATCTCCTGGAGCGTATAAGCCGCACCATAAGCCTCGAGCGCCCAGACCTCCATCTCACCAAAGCGCTGACCACCAAACTGGGCCTTACCGCCCAGGGGTTGCTGGGTCACCAATGAGTAAGGACCGGTCGATCGGGCGTGCATCTTGTCATCGACAAGGTGGTGGAGTTTGAGCATGTGCATGTAGCCCACAGTGGTGGTTCTGTCGAATGAATCACCAGTGCGCCCGTCGTAGAGTTGAACCTGGGTGCGAGTGGGCGTAAGGCCAATTCTCTGGGCGATGTCATCGGGATAAGCCAGCTGCAACATCTGGCGAATCTCGTCCTCTTTGGCACCATCAAAGACAGGCGTTGCAAAGGGAACGCCCTTGACCAGGTTCGTCGCGAGTTCTTTGATCTCCGAGTCCTTGAGGCTTGCAATGTCCTCGGATTTGCCAGTGGAGTTGTAGATCGCTTCAACAGCCTTACGCAATTCGGTCACCTGCGCCTGTCGCGCGAGCATCTCGCCGATTCGTTGGCCGATACCCTTGGCAGCCCATCCCAGGTGGGTCTCTAGAATCTGGCCCACATTCATCCGCGAAGGAACGCCCAGGGGGTTGAGAACAATATCCACGGGACGACCGTCGGCCATGTAGGGCATGTCCTCAACCGGAACGATTCGTGAGACCACCCCCTTGTTGCCGTGTCGGCCGGCCATCTTGTCTCCCGGCTGAAGGCGGCGTTTAACAGCCAGGTAGACCTTGACCATCTTCAAGACACCCGGAGGCAATTCATCGCCCTGCGTGAGTTTGCGGTGCTTCTCCTGGTAGGCGAGGTCAAACTGATGCCGTTTCTGCTCCAGTGATTCTTTCAGACCCTCGAGCTGCTGGGCTGCCGACTCGTTGGAGAGACGAATATCGAACCAGTGGTAGCGGTCGATGTCGGCGAGGTAGTCGGCACTGATGGCCGTTCCCTTGGCCAGCTTCTTCGGCCCACCATTCGCAGGCTGCCCAATGAGCAGCTTCTCAATTCGCTGAAATGCGTCGGCTTCGACGATTCTCAGCTGATCATTGAGGTCCTTGCGGAAACGACCGAGCTCATCGTCAATGATTTGCTGAGCACGCTTATCGCGCTGGATGCCCTCGCGCGTGAAGACCTGGACATCGATAACAGTTCCACTCATTCCCGAGGGAACACGCAGCGAGGTGTCTTTCACATCCGAGGCCTTCTCGCCAAAGATGGCACGAAGAAGCTTTTCCTCCGGGGTGAGCTGGGTCTCACCCTTGGGGGTGACCTTGCCCACCAGAACGTCGCCGGCCTGGACTTCGGCACCGATGTAGACCACACCGGCCTCGTCGAGTCGGGCCAGCTGATTCTCAGAGAGGTTCGAGATGTCTCGAGTGATCTCCTCTGGGCCGAGCTTGGTGTCACGCGAGAAGACGGAGAGTTCTTCGATGTGGATCGAGGTGTAGCGATCCTCTGCCACAACGCGCTCCGAGATCAGAATGGAGTCTTCAAAGTTGTAGCCATTCCAAGGCATGAATGCCACCAACATGTTCTGACCCAAGGCGAGTTCGCCGAGGTCGGTGGAGGCACCGTCGGCAATCACATCTCCGCGCAGAACAGAGTCGCCCCTTGAGACAACGGGGCGCTGATTGATATTGGTATTTTGGTTGGACCGGGTGTATTTGGTGAGGTTATAGATGTCCACACCGGACTCACCCGCCTTGGTCTCTGAGTCATTGACCCGAATCACGATGCGACGCGAGTCAACGTAATCCACCAATCCGCCACGTCGGGCCTGAACCACGGTGCCCGAATCCACGGCACAAGTCCGCTCAATTCCAGTTCCCACCAGCGGCTTCTCGGGGCGCAGGCATGGCACTGCCTGGCGCTGCATGTTCGAACCCATCAGAGCCCGGTTCGCATCATCGTGCTCAAGAAAGGGGATGAGCGAGGCAGCGACCGAGACGATCTGCGAGGGCGCCACATCCATATATTCCACGCGCTCAGGGCCGGAGAGCGTGGTCTCGCCGTTGACACGGACCGACACAAGGTCCTCGAGAAGACGTCCCTTTTCATCGACCTCGGCATTGGCCTGTGCGATGACATAACGGCCCTCTTCGATCGCCGAGAGGTATTCGATTTGGTCGGTCACCTTACCGTCGACCACCTTGCGGTACGGCGTCTCCAGAAACCCGTATTCGTTGAGGCGCGCGTACAAGGCGAGCGAGTTGATCAGGCCGATGTTCGGTCCCTCGGGTGTCTCGATGGGGCAGACGCGCCCGTAGTGGGTGGGGTGGACGTCGCGCACCTCGAAACCAGCCCGCTCGCGGGTGAGGCCGCCAGGGCCAAGGGCAGAGACACGCCGCTTGTGGGTGATCTCTGAGAGCGGGTTGGTCTGGTCCATAAACTGCGAGAGCTGACTGGAACCGAAGAACTCACGAATGGCCGCCGAAATGGGCTTGCTGTTGATGAGGTCGTGGGGCATGAGATTGTCTGCCTCTGCCTGCCCGAGCCGCTCCTTCACGGCACGCTCAACACGAACCAGGCCCGAGCGGAATTGGTTCTCAGCCAATTCACCGACGCAACGCACACGGCGATTGCCCAGGTGATCGATGTCATCGATTTCACCGCGACCATTTCGTAACTCGACCAGTACCTTAATGGTGTCGAGAATGTCCTCATTCGAGAGGGTCATGGTGCCGAGGACCTCTTCACGGCCCAAGCGGCGATTGAACTTCATACGACCCACCTTGGAGATGTCGTAGGAGTCTTCGCTAAAAAAAAGCCGGTTGAACAAGGCCTCAACGGCATCCTCGGTGGGAGGCTCGCCGGGCCGCATCATGCGATAGATCGCCACGCGTGCAGAGAGCTGATCTGGGGTCTCATCGAGACGCAGCGTCGATGAGATGTATGGTCCGTGGTCAAGATCGTTGATGTAGAGGCTTGAGAAGTCACGGATCTTGGCATCGCGCATTTTTGCCAAGAGCTCCTCGGTAATTTCGTCATTGGCCTTGGCCAAGAGCTCACCGGTCTCTGCGTCCACGACGTTTGTCGCCAGCACCCGGCCGACAAGAAAATCATCGGGCACGCTGATTCGCTTGAGCCCCGCCTTTTCAATGTCGCGAATATGCTTAGCATTGATGCGCTTATCCCTTGGCACGAGGACATTGCCGTCTTTGTCGGTGATGTCGAACCGGGCCTGCTCCCCCTTGAGGCGCTCGGCAACCAGCTCCATTTGGGCGCCCTGCGGCATGAGCTGGAAGTGATCGAACGAGAAGAAATGCGCGAGAACCTGCTCGGGCGAAAGGCCCAATGCCTTCATAAGGATGGTGACAGGCATCTTGCGACGACGGTCGACCCGGAAATAGAGGATGTCCTTGGGATCGAATTCGAAATCGAGCCACGACCCGCGGTAGGGAATGATCCGTGCCGAAAAGAGCAACTTCCCAGAGCTGTGCGTCTTGCCCCGATCATGCTCGAAGAAGACGCCAGGGGATCGGTGGAGTTGGCTGACAATCACACGCTCAGTCCCGTTGATTACAAAAGATCCAGTGTCGGTGACCAGGGGCATCTCGCCCATGTAGACCTCTTGTTCCTTGACCTCTTTGATGGTGGGCTTGGCAGCCTCACGATCGAGAATCACGAGTCGAACGCGCGCCCTCAGTGGTGCCGCAAAGGTCAGGCCACGCTGCTGGCACTCCTTCATATCGAAGGGAGGAGTACCCAACTGGTAGTGGACAAATTCCAATCGCGCCAAGCCATTGTGGCTGGTGATCGGAAAGATCGAGGCAAAGGCGGCCTGCAGACCGGACTCGTCCCGACGGTCGGGTGCGGTATCGGCCTGCAAGAAGTCGCGATAGGACTCGAGCTGCGTCTCGAGGAGATAAGGCACTTCGAGGACCGGAGGCCGTTTGGCGAAACTCTTGCGGATGCGCTTTTTTTCAGTGAAGTTGTAGGCCATTGATTGTCCTTGGGTCTAAATAGTTAGGGACTAACTTGGCAATGGACTCCGGCAATCGAAACCTGGGGGTTCGAACACGAAGGCCCATTGCAAAGCCAGCCCCGCCGGGCATTCGCCCGGGGTGGCTGATGACTGCTGCGTTACTTGACTTCGACTTTCGCGCCCGCTTCTTCCAGCTGCTTCTTGAGCGAGTCGGCATCTGCCTTGGAGATTCCCTCTTTTACAGGCTTGGGAGCACCGTCAACGAGATCCTTGGCTTCTTTGAGTCCGAGGCCAGTGGCAGCGCGGACCACCTTGATCACCTCTACCTTCTTGTCGCCCGAGGCGGCGAGCACCACGGTGAACTCGGTCTGCTCTTCAGCAGCGGCGCCACCGGCAGCGGCGCCACCGGCAGCGGGTGCGGCCACGGCCACGGCGGTTGCAGCCGCAGATACGCCAAACTTGTCTTCCATCATCTTGATGAGCTCGGAAAGCTCAAGGACGCTCATAGAGCCCACTGCGTTCAAAACATCTTCTTTGGTCATTGCCATTTCAGTATCTCCAAAACAATTGGTTTAAGGGGTCGTCGATTTAAGCCTCGGCCTTGGCCCGTTGATCCCGAACGGCCGCCACAGCACGTACAAAGCTGGTGGGGATTTCGTTGAGGGTCTGAACGAACTTGGTCGTGGGTGCCTGCATGGTTCCGAGCAGTTTGGCCAGGAGTTCCTCGCGCGAGGGCAAGGAAGCCAGGGCCTTAATGCCCTGAGCATCGATGGTGCTGTTGGGCAGGGCGCCTGCCTTAATCACCAGGTGCTCGTTGGCCTTGGAGAAGTCTTGAAGGACTTTCGCCACGGCCACGGGGTCTTCGGAGACGCCATAGATGAGTGGGCCCACCATTTTGTCGGTGAGCTGCTCGAATGGCGTGCCGGCGACAGCGCGGCGAACCAGAGTGTTCTTAAGAACACGCAGGTATACGCCCGACTGCCTCGCCTTGCTGCGAAGATCGGTCATGCTGGCAACGTCGAGACCACGGTATTCGGCAACAACAACCGCCTGCGCCTTCGCCAGCTGGGCGGTGACGTCGTCGATCATTGCTGCCTTTTCTGCGCGGTTTAGTGCCACGGTCTACTCCTAAAAAACCCCCTGAAAATTCGGGGGCGGTTGAAACCGGCGACCTTTGAACCAATTGACCCCTGTTTAGGGAGCCTTGAATCCTTCGGGACCGCCATCTGCGTTGGGAGTTCTTCTCAAATTAAGCGAATACAAGACCCGCCCCAACGGTCTTTGACAACCTGAAACAAGAGAGGAACCCCCCTTGCTTCAGCCCAAAGCCTGCTAACCCCCCTGCTGCGCCAACAGCGTCTGAGGTTCAATACGAATTCCCGGTCCCATGGTCGTTGAGACGGCCACCTTGCGCAGGTAGACGCCCTTGGACGAGGCGGGCTTTGCACGATTGAGTGCCTCGATGAGTGCGACCAGGTTGCTCTTGAGCGCACCGACCTCGAAAGAGGCCTGGCCAATCGTGCAATGAATGATTCCGGCCTTGTCGGTTCGATACTGAACCTGGCCAGCCTTTGCGTTTTTTACTGCCAAAGCGACGTCGGGTGTGACCGTGCCCACCTTGGGGTTGGGCATCAATCCGCGTGGTCCGAGAATCTGGCCGAGTTGTCCCACCAACCGCATGGCGTCGGGCGAGGCAATCACAATGTCGAAATCCAGATTGCCGGCCTTGATGCGCTCGGCGAGGTCGTCCATGCCGACAATCTCGGCGCCGGCGGCCTTGGCCTGCTCGGCCTTCTCGCCTTGCGCAAACACCGCAACGCGAGAGGTCTTGCCAGTGCCAGATGGCAAAACGATAGAACCGCGAACAAGTTGGTCGGATTTCTTGGCATCGATGCCGAGTTGCACCGCCACATCCACCGACTCGGTGAACTTTGCAGTCGCGCACTCCTTTGCAAGGCTCAGGGCCTCGTCGGCGCTGTAGTTTTTGGTGCGATCAACCTTGGCTCGAACCGCGGCAATTCGCTTGGGTAGCTTTGACATTTAGAGTCCCTCCACGGTGATGCCCATGCTTCGTGCACTGCCCGCGATGGTCTTGACGGCGGCGTCGAGGTCGGCCGCGGTGAGATCGGGTTTCTTGAGCTTGGCGATGTCCTCGCACTGTGCACGGGTGATGGAGCCTACTTTGTCGCTGTGGGGCTTTGAGGAGCCCTTGTCAATCTTTGCAGCCTTCTTGATAAGAATCGAGGCCGGCGGCGTCTTCATCACGAAGGTGAATGTCTTGTCGGCGAAAGCCGTAATGACACAGGGGATGGGGAGCCCTGGCTCCATGCTCTGGGTCTGCGCATTGAATGCCTTGCAGAACTCCATGATGTTCAGACCACGCTGACCCAGTGCCGGACCAATGGGTGGCGATGGGTTCGCTTTGCCTGCAGGGACCTGCAGCTTGATGTAACCGACTATCTTCTTTGCCATGATGGCTCCTATGCGAGTACTTGCGCAGGCCTGACTTAAAGCCGCCCCTCCTGCTCCTCAAAACCGGCCCCAACTCGGGCCGGACCACAACTAGAGTTTTTCGACCTGACCAAACTCCAACTCGACGGGGGTGGAGCGACCAAAAATGGTCACCGACACCCGCAGACGATTTTTTTCGTAATTCACTTCTTCCACGTTGCCGTTGAAGTCGGTGAAAGGGCCTTCTTTGACGCGAACCACTTCGCCCACTTCGAAGAGAACTTTGGGTCGGGGCTTTTCAACACCCTCCTGCATCTGGGCCATGATCTTGTCGACTTCAGACTGAGATATGGGGGTGGGCTTGCTTGCCGAGCCCCCGACAAAGCCCGTGACCTTATTGGTGTTCTTCACCAAATGCCAGGTCTGCTCATTCATCTCCATCTCAACCAGGACATACCCTGGGAAGAATCGACGCTCGGACAAAGCCTTTTGTCCGCCACGAATCTCAACAACCTCTTCGGTGGGGACGAGGATTTGGCCAAACTGGTCTTGCATGCCCGCGCGATCAATGCGCTCTTGGATGGCCCGGGCCACGCTCTTCTCCATGCCTGAAAAGGCATGTACGACATACCAACGCTTGGCCATAGTTACTTCCATCCCAACAGAAGGTCGTAGAGCACCCACTCAAGCGACTTGTCGGTCAGCCAGAGAAAGAGCGCCATTACAAAAACGAATAGAAAGACGATTCCGGTGGTCTGCAGGGTTTCCTTGCGCGAGGGCCAGTGAACACGACGCGCTTCGGCCTGCGACTCCCGCGCAAAACCAATGAACTGTCGACCCGACGGACTGACCAATCCCAAGACCAAAGAAGCCACGATGCCCGCTGCGAGCGCACCCGCGGCAGCAATTCCTTTGCCATCGTCAACGGTATAGAAGCCAAGGACACCCGCCAGAAAGGCGAGCACCGCCCCAACAAGCATGAGCTTGTTTTGTAGGCTGCTGGTGTCGACGTCGGTGACCGAGCTCATTGGGCGTGGTTCCAGCAGTTCGAAGCGGTGGCAGGGGCAGAGGGAATCGAACCCCCAACCTTCGGTTTTGGAGACCGACGCTCTGCCAATTGAGCTATGCCCCTAGGCTTCGAACTGCAATCCTTTCTTACTCGATGACTTTAGCGACGACGCCTGCGCCGACGGTTCTGCCGCCCTCGCGGATGGCAAAGCGCAGGCCCTGCTCCATGGCGATCGGGGCAATCAAGGTGACAACCATCTTCAC
>JBJOGU010000038.1:0-3110 GCA_046048075.1 Pseudomonadota bacterium | reverse complement strand
TGACCAAGGCCAGGAGTGCAGGGTCTTCGTCACTCAGGTGCATATCCGAGAGCACCAGAGCGGTTTGATGGTCTGTCAGCGCCAGCCGATGGACCAGTGAAGACACTGTTTACTCGATGACGGTGGCCTTCTCGATCAACACAGCCTCGAGCGGCACATCTTGGTGAAAGCCTTGGTTGCCAGTTTTGACGGCCTTGATCTTGTCGACCACCTCTTTGCCCTCGGTAACTTCACCGAAGACTGTGTAGCCCCAGCCATTGCCGGTGGGGGCTTTGAAGTTGAGAAATTCGTTGTCGACCACATTGATGAAGAACTGTGCAGTGGCGGAGTGGGGGTCGCTGGTGCGGGCCATGGCAACGGTGTAGGCATTGTTCTTGAGGCCATTGTCTGCCTCGTTGGCGATTGGATCGCGCGTGGGCTTTTGTTTCATAGTGGTGTCAAAACCGCCACCTTGGATCATGAAGCCATTGATTACACGGTGAAAGATCGTGCCGTCGAAGTGGCCGTCTTTCACATAGGTGATGAAATTTTCAACAGTGGCAGGCGCCTTGTCTGCATGCAGGCGCAGTTTGATGCTGCCCATGCTGGTCTTGAGTTCAACCATTCTCTTTCCTTTGCGTTTTTGAAGACTGTTTACTGTTTGGAACGGGGAGGCGGTGTGTTCTGAAGTCCGAAGGCCGCGGGCTTGGGCAGGCTGCGCAGATGCGAGCGCTTGGCAGACAAAAAAGGGCTGGTTCCTCTTGCACCCAGCCCTTTCTCGTAGGCCTCGAGTGCGAGGCTTGCGTGAAGGTCCCCCAGATTCTCATAGGCCAATGCGTAGCCGGGGCGATTGGCAATGGCACGCTCCAGGGCCTGGCGTGCGCGCTGTGGCTCGTTGCATCGTAGGTAGAGCACAGCCAGGTTGTTGTAAGGCTCGGCCAACTCTGGAAACTCCTCTGCAATGGCTTCGAAGACATCGATGGCGGGGCGGTCTTGTCCTGTCTCTGCCAAGACCAAGCCATCGAGGAATCGCCACTGCGGGTCACGGGGCTTGGCCTCCAGTGCCTTCGCAATGGCCGACTTGGCCTCGCCAAACCGTTTGAGTTCGATGAGTTCGATGGTTCGAGTGATTTCCGGAGCAACCATGGGAGAGGTCGCGCGCGGGGTTGGACTTGTGCCGGACATGGCGGGTGAAGACTGCGACCACGCTGGACTAGAGAGAATGGTGGTTGCCAGCAGCATGGGCAAGACCCCTCGCATGGGCAGGACCGCTCGCATTAATGCAGAGGGCAGTCTGCTCAGGGGCGCAATGCTCGGGATTGCCAGAGAGAAGATCATAGAATGGCAGGCTGTCATGATTTTGCTTGAGTCTAGCATGGTGAATTCTTGAAGATATTCAATACCTTAACGCGTCAGAAGGATGAACTGCGGCCCCTGGAGCCGGGGCATGTCCGCATGTATGTCTGTGGCATGACCGTTTATGACTTCTGCCACATTGGGCATGCAAGGGTCTTGGTTGTCTTCGATATGGTGCGTCGTTGGATTGAGGCCAGTGGCTACAGGCTCACCTATGTGCGCAATATCACCGACATCGATGACAAGATTATTGCGCGGGCGGTCGAAAACGGCGAGACCATCGCTGCACTCACGGGCCGATACATTCAAGCCATGCAAGAAGATGCATCGGCACTTGGGGTGCTGCCGCCCACCCACGAGCCCAAGGCCACGGAGTATGTGCAGGAGATGCTCGGAGTCATACAGGCACTCGAGGCCAATGGCCTGGCCTACCAAGACCCGCTCCCCAATGGCGATGCGGGCGATGTTCATTACTCGGTTCGCGGCTTTCCAAACTACGGCCGCCTCTCGGGCAAGAGCCTCGATGAGCTTCGGGCCGGCGAACGAGTGAGCGTGGCCGACGGCAAGCGCGACCCGCTCGACTTTGTTCTCTGGAAGCGGGCCAAACCCAGCGAACCCGAAGAAGCGATATGGGCCTCTGACTATGGCCCGGGGCGGCCGGGTTGGCATATTGAGTGCTCGGCCATGAGCTGCGCCCTGTTGGGCAGGCACTTCGATATTCATGGCGGGGGTGCCGATTTGCAGTTTCCGCACCACGAGAATGAGATTGCGCAGTCCGAGGGGGCCATGTCCCCGGTGAGTCGCACGCCCTTTGTGAACCTCTGGATGCACAACGGCTTTGTTCGAATCGATGATGAAAAGATGTCCAAGTCTCTGGGCAATTTCTTCACCATTCGCGAGGTGCTTGAGCGGTATGACCCCGAGGTGCTGCGCTTCTTCATTCTCAAGGCCCACTATCGCAGCCCACTGAACTACTCCGATGCCGCCCTTGATGAGGCCAGGGCGGGACTCACCCGGCTCTACACCGCGCTCGAAGCGGCGGGGCTCGACAGTCAGAGCGGCGAGTCCCGAGCGCAGGCCCGACAACAGGCGCTGCACGATGCCTCGCAAGGCGCCTCCCGAGTGGGCCTGGCATTCAAGGCGGCCATGGACGATGACTTCAATACGCCCGAGGCGATCGCCGAGCTTTTTGGATTGGCGGCCGAGGTCAATCGACATGTGGCGGCCAAACAGGATAAAGAGGCCAGAGCAGCCGCATCGCTCTTGCTCGGTCTGGGATCGAGCCTGGGTCTTTTCGGCCAGTCCGCCAAGTCACTCAAACAGCGCGGCCACGGACAGGATCAACTCGATGCGCAGGCCATTGAAGCGGCCATTGCCGAGCGAGTGGAGGCCAAGGGGCGCAAGGACTTTGCGCAGGCCGATGCCATTCGCGCCGATTTGCTTGCCAAGGGGGTTGCCCTTGAAGATGGCCCCCAAGGCACGGTCTGGCGATATCTGTAGGACAATCCCGGCATGGCGCTGACCTACCTCGACTTTGAACAAGCAGTGGCGGAACTTGAGACCAAGATTGAAGAGCTCAAGTTCATGCAGAACGATTCGGCCCTCGATATCTCCGAGGAGCTTGTGCGCCTTCAGGAAAAGGCCAATGCCCAGGTCAAAGAGATCTATTCCAAGCTCAGTCCCTGGCAGATCTCGCAGGTGGCCCGGCACCCGCAGCGCCCATACACGCTCGATTTCATTGGCATGCTCTGCACGGACTTCCATGAACTCCATGG
>JBJOGU010000037.1:0-8714 GCA_046048075.1 Pseudomonadota bacterium | reverse complement strand
GCCTGTCCCGACTCCCCTGCACCGACCACCAATGCTTTGCGGCCAGTCCAATCCTGGGATGCGCGCCAGTCCCACGGTTGTGGGTGCTGAGTATCTGCGCTGGTCTGCTCTGTCATTTTTGCTAGCGAATCTTGAGCGTTGCAAGTCCGGCGAGGACAAGCATCATGGTGATGATCCAGAAGCGAACGACGACCTGCGTCTCTTTCCAGCCAGACTCCTCGAAGTGGTGGTGCAAGGGCGCCATTCGAAGAATCCGACGGCCCTCACCGTAGCGGCGCTTGGTGTACTTGAAGTAAGCCACCTGAAGCATGACCGAGAGGGTCTCGGCCACAAATACGCCACCCATAATGAAGAGGACGATTTCCTGACGAACCACAATGGCCACCGCACCCAAAGCACCACCCAGGGCCAGGGCGCCAACATCGCCCATAAAGACGGTTGCCGGATAGGCGTTGAACCATAGAAAGGCGAGCCCTGCTCCCACCATGGCGGCGCAGAAGATGGTGAGTTCTCCGGCGCCAGGCACGTATGGCAATAGAAGATATTTCGAGAAGACCGCGTTGCCCGCCACGTAAGCAAAGACCCCAAGGGCGCCTGCAATGAGAACCGTCGGCATGATTGCCAGGCCGTCAAGGCCATCGGTGAGATTGACCGCATTGCTGCTTCCAACAATCACGAAGTAGGACAAGATGACAAAGCCCCAAATGCCCAGGGGGTAGGCAACACTCTTGACGAACGGAACAATCAGATCGGCCTGGTTCGGCAGTTCCATAAAGAAGCCATTGTTGAGCCAGTAAACAAATAGAAGCCAGGCCTGCTCGTTATTGGGAGTGGAAACGGAGAAGGCGAGCACGAATGCGGCGAATAGGCCAATCAGTGACTGCCAAAAGTACTTCCATCTCGCGGGCAATCCCTTCGGGTCCTGGTAGACCACCTTTCGATAGTCGTCGACCCAGCCCACTGCGCCCAGTCCCAGTGTCACCAGAAGCACCACCCAGACGAAACGATTGGTCAAGTCAGACCAGAATAGAGTTGCGAATCCGACTGAGAGAAGGATCAGAGCGCCGCCCATCGTGGGCGTTCCGGCCTTTATGAGGTGGGTCTGTGGCCCGTCGTCTCGCACGGCCTGCCCAATTTTTAATGCGGTCAAGCGACGAATCACCCATGGTCCCAAGACCAGCCCAATCCCAAGGGCGGTGAGGCTCGCCATGACGGCGCGAAGGGTGATGTAAGTAAAGGCCGATAGACCCCTGACATGCTCACTGAGTAGGTCAAGCAGAAACAGGAGCATTGCGGGCAGACCTTTCTTTAAGGGAGTGAATCACGCGTTCCATTCGCATGAATCGGGAGCCTTTAACCCAGAGGGTCGAGGGCGATTGATGGTCGTCGACCCAGTCGGAGACCGCGTCGCACAACCCATCAATATCTGAAAAAGCTTTGGCTCTGCCTGTCTCCAAGGCAGCTTGAGCGAAGGCATCACCCAATACATAGATGGCATCGATGCCCTTTTGCTCAGTGGCTTCCAGGACTTCCCGATGAAATTGCGGACCCTGACTGCCCACTTCGCCCATGTCACCGAGGACCAGGGCTTTGGGAGGGGCCAGTGCGGCCAAGGCATCGATGGCCGCCAAGACGGAATCGGGGTTTGCGTTGTATGAGTCGTCCACCACAAGGAGTCCCGGTGGTATTTCAATCAACCGGCCCCTGCCCGCCACTGGCCGAAACGTCGAGAGGCCCTTCTCGATCGCCTGGTCTGGGAATTTCATCAGTCGAGCCAGGCATCCAACGGCCGCCAGGTGTCTAGCAAAATGGGCCCCCACAGCGGGGACTTCAATCGGCCCGATCTCGTCCGTCGCGCCCGCGCTGTTCTCTAAGCGAAGACTTGCCCTCAAGGGTGCGACCCCAGACACCTTCACCTTGACCTCAAGGTGGGGCCGATGATTGAAGTCGAAGGAGTCACTGACGAGACCGAATCGACCCGTAATTGCGCCCTTGGCCTGCGCCGTCCAAATCGGCTCGTGCTCCGGGTCACAGGGGATGACAGCTACTGCGCTCTGCCGCAGGTACCGAAGGATGGTCCCGTTCTCCTCCGCGCAGGCGCGAACCGATGACATAAATTCCTGATGCTCACGCTGGGCATTGGTAATGAGGGCATGATTCGGAGAGGCCGCCTGGGCCAATGCGGCCACCTCGCCTGGGTGATTCATGCCAATCTCGACGGCTGCGAATCGATGCCGATGTCGAAGACCCAGAAGCGTGAGGGGCAGTCCGATGGCATTGTTCAGGTTGCCTGGGGTGCCCCAGGTGGATCGGGCGCCCACCGCAGATCGAAATAGCGCACACAGCATTTCCTTTGCGGTGGTCTTGCCATTGGAGCCGGCGATGGCAACGAGGCACCCACTCCAGCGGGCCCGCCATAGGGCGCCGAGTTGAAGCAGCGCCCTATGGGTATCAGGTACAAGCACGCAGGCCTTACATCTCGCAGGGTCGAGACCCTCGGGTAGTCGACTTACAACCGCCGCCACAGCGCCGCGCTCAAAGGCTTTTGCAATATGGTCATGTCCGTCAAAGCGCTCGCCCATCAGCGCGATGAATACCTCGCCCGGCCCCACCGAGCGGCTGTCACTGCTAAACCCTTCGATTGCGATCGCGGGATCAAGGCCATGGAGGCTATCGCTGGGTCTGGAGTCAGGAATCTCCAACAAGAGATCAAGACCGGCTGGCATCTGCCAATCCCCGATCGCCCTGGCGGCCACCAAGCGGTCGTCGAAATCAATGAGCCGCTCACCAATTTGTTGGGTCTTCTCGTGGCCTTTTCCTGCGATCAGAATCACGTCTTGCGGACCTGCCGACTCAATCGCTCGATCAATGGCCTCGGCGCGATCAATCACCAGTCGACACCGAGCACGCGCCTCGGTCGATAATCCGGCGACCACGGCCTGGATGATGGCGGCCGGATCTTCCGATCGAGGATTGTCACTGGTCACAAAGACTCGATCTGCTCCTCGGGCAACCACCTCGCCCATTGGACCTCGCTTGCCTGGATCACGGTCCCCGCCACAGCCAAAGAGTGTGACCAGCTTGCCACCGCGAGATCGGGCAAGCGGCTGCAGCGCCTCGAGAACCCTCTCAAGAGCCTCGGGTGTATGGGCGTAGTCAACGAACACCCATGGGACAGGCTGCTTTGACTCATTTGGGCTGACTCGCTCCAGTCGACCTTCCGGCAGACGCATTGCCCGAAGAGCGATGGCAATCGATGAGGCAGGGTGACCCATTCGGTCCAATAGTCCCGCAACGAGGGATGCATTCTCGAGGTTGTGGTGACCCCAGACCGGCAGCTGGATGCGCACCTTTCCGCCGACTTGGGGCAATCGAAGTTCCACCTCTGTTCCGGCACTGCTCGCAGCGACTGGGATGAGCCGCAGGACCGATGCGTCGGCCAGAGGGTCGTTGTTCTCTGACGACCGGGTGTCGGCCCAACTCAGAAGGCCGCTGTTCCAAGCGGCATTGGTAAGAATCGAGGCCTCTTTGAGAGATGAATGGTGCAATGCCGTCGAGGCCACGCATCCCCTTAGGTCGGGAGCGCTTAAGAGCAGTGCCTTTGCCTCGGCGTAGGACTGCATGGTCCCGTGGAAATCAAGGTGATCGCGACTCAGATTGGTGATCCCCACCCATCGAATCCTGCAACCTGTGAGCCGATGCTTGACCAAACCAATTGAGCTGGCCTCGAGACAGACCACTGTCACGCCCCGGTCCCGCAATGAGGCAAGCACCTCTTGGAGATGGACCGGATCGAGTGAGGTCAGGCCCGGCCCAAGAAGTGATAATGGCGTATCGCTGCGGGCCGGGAAGTACTGAACCCCAAGGGTGCCGACGGAGGCGCTGACCTGCCCAAGGACTGAGAGGCCAGAGGCGAGCGCATGGACAACCGTTGACTTACCATTGGTTCCGGTTACCGCTATGACGTCGAGCGCCGCGGAGGGCTCGCCGTAGAACGCCGACGCGATGATTCCCGCCCTCTGATTCAAGCCCTCAATCGAGGCCAGCTCCGGGACCCATCCTTCTCGGTCCCGACTATTGAGCCATTCCATGGCCGCCGGCTCATCGACTGCATCGACAACCAGTCCACGCGGTCGCTTCTCTTGGGCGCGCTTGAGCAAGGCTTCCAATCCGATCGATGCACCCGGTCGGAGCAGGGCCCAGTCGAGTGGCCCGCATCGGCGCGTATCACCGTAGAGATGTCCTGCCGTGCAGAGCTTACGAAGCCGTTGCCCGAATGCGCAGGCCTCGTCGTCCTCCACTGCAAGTGGATGAATCTTTTCTATTTGCGAGGTCGAGATCGCGCCCATCAGTGCAGCGCCCCGGAAGCCACCCTCACCGGGTCGGGAAGAATTCGAATCGCGGGGTCGGGAGACATCTGTAGGCGGCGAAGCCCCTCCGAAGCGATCCTTGCGAAGACCGGTGCAGCGACTTGTCCACCGTAGTGTTCACCCGCCGTGGGCTCATCGACCATGACTCCAATAATGAATCTTGGCTGCTCAACGGGTACGAAGCCCACAAAGGAAGCGATGTAACGATTTTTGGCATAACCACCCCTTTCGGGCTTATGAGCCGTGCCGGTCTTCCCCGCGACACGAAAGCCCTGTATGCGGGCCTTCGGGGCGGTGCCCTCGGGTCCAGTGGCCCGCTCGAGCATGTCGCGAACCCTTGATGCAGTCGCCGATGAAAATACCGGGTCGCCGACGACTGAGTCCGTTACAGGGGTGAGACTCACAGGGAGTATTTCGCCGCTCCGAGTAAAGACGGTGTAGGCCCTCGCCAGCTGAAGGAGGGAGACCGATACACCATGGCCGTACGAGAGAGTGGCCTGGTCGATGGCGACCCAACCCTGCCAGGGGCGCAGCCGTCCGGAGACCATTCCAGGAAGTTCGAGCGATGGTGTAGACCCGAAGCCCACCATGCGATGGCGCTCAAAAAGGGTCTGCGCCGGCAATCGCAGCGCGATTTGGGCCATTCCGATATTGCTCGACTTCTCTAGGATGCCGTTGACATCGAGATTGCCGTGGGGAGTTGAATCCCGAATGGTTCGGCCACTGATGGTCATCATTCCGCTGGCAGTCTGGAAGCGCGTGTCAGGCCGAATAACGGCTGCATCCAGCGCGGTTGCGATGGTGAAGGGCTTGAGAGTCGAGCCTGGCTCAAAGGTGTCGGTCACCACCCGATTTCTAACCCTCGCTGGATCAAGTCTCTGACGCTCATTGGGATTGAAGCTTGGTGCATTGACCATCGCGAGAAGCTCGCCTGTTCTCGCATCGAGAACAACGGCAGAGGCTGCCTTCGCACGATGCCGTTGCATGGCGTCGCGAACAGCCTGAAACGCGATGGTCTGCAGGCCTATGTCGAGGGAGAGCCTCAGGTCGTCGCCGGGTGCGGCGGGCGAATACTGTCGCTGACCGAAGGCCACGTTGCGGCGATCCACAAGGACGCGCTCGCTCCCCTGCTCACCCTTGAGAATCTTGTCAAATGCCTTCTCTATGCCTTCTTGGCCACGGTCGTCCTGCCCAGTGAAACCGATGACATTGGCAAAAACCTCGCCATATGGGTAGTGTCGACGAAACTCCTGCTCGAGTTCGAGTCCCCTAATCTTCAGCGCTCGAATCTTATCGGCCTTCTCCAAATCGAGGCCGGAGGTAAGGTAGAAAAACTGCTTCGATTCGCGCGCTCGTCGAAGTATTTCAGGCTTGGGAATGCCAGTAATACTTGAGAGTTCGTCGAGTTTTCGAGCTAGCTGAGGTTGGCCCTGCAGTGCCTTCTGGAAGTGGGAGGGAACAAGGCCAAGCCGGTGCTCGGGAATGCTGACCGCCAGGGCGACTCCGTTTCGATCGAGCAGTCGGCCGCGGGCCGCGGGAATGTCTCGAACCCGTTCGAATCGAACCTCGGCCCTCTTCTGCCATTGCTCCACATGAAGATGTTGCAGCGCGAAGGCCTTGACCATCACAGCAATCAACGCTCCGATGATGAGAAAAAGCACAGCCCGGCTTCGCCACGCAGTCGCACGCCAAGTCAGAATTGGCTGAGAGCGGTTGCTCATTCGAGCGAGCCCCTTGAGAATTGCAGCGTTTCGTCTGGCCGAATCGGCACCATACCGAGGCGGTCTCGAACCAAGGAGTCAATGCGCGCTGGCGTGCCAAGGGCCAATCGTTGAACCTGCATATTCTCGATGTCGGATTGGAGCTTTTGGCTGGCCTTTTCCAACTTCTCCATCTCCGCATAGAGTCGTCGCTCCTGATACCTTGACTGCACAAGCGCCATGGCGGAAAAGACCAGCAGGAAGGTGAGTAGTGCGACGCGCAGGGTCACTCCGATCGCTCCAGTTGATACTGCCCAACACGCAGGATGGCGCTTCTTGCCCGCGGGTTTTCAGACAGTTCCTCCTCGGGGGCGCGGAATCGTCCGATGGATTTCCAAACGCTGTGGCCCTCCGATGAAGGTGCCGAAGTCATGAGGGTGCGAAGCATAGCGTGGCGTCCCCGACCCATCCCGATGGCTCGGTCGACTCGCTGCAAAGAGGGCTGAAATGTCTGCTTGACTCGGCGGTCCTCAAGCGAATGAAAACTGATTACGCCGAGTCGCCCACCACTTCTCAATAGCTTTGGCGCCGCCTTAAGTAAGGCTTCGAGCTGCGAAAGCTCGTCATTGATATGAATCCGTATAGCCTGAAAGCTTCGTGTGGCCGGGTGGTGGCCTTGTGCTTTGTTGCCACTCCGTCGACGCAGGACGCTCGCAACAAGTGCCGCGAGTTGGCCCGTGCGAACCAAGGGCTCCGCCTCCCCTCTCTGCGCATCCGTGCAGCGAGACACAATCGACTGCGCAATCGCGCGAGCATGCCGTTCGTCGCCATAGTTTCTTAACACCTCCTCCAGGTCATCGACGCTCACTTCACTCAACCACTCTGCTGCGGGGCGGCCCTGACTCGGGTCCATTCGCATGTCCAGAGGGCCGTCCTTTTGAAATCCAAAGCCCCGCCGGGGCTCATCAAGCTGAGGAGACGAGACCCCAAGGTCTGCCAGGATGCCCTCCACAGCATGAGCACCAAATTCGGACGCCAATTGATCAAGCCCTTGGAAGTCCATGTGCCGAATCGAGAAACGGGGGTCTTGAATGCAACGTGCCGCCTCGACTGCCTCCGGATCTCGATCAATGGCCACCAATCGCCCCGCAGGCCCCATTCGCGCAAGAAGGGCTCTGCTGTGCCCGCCCCGACCGAAGGTGGCATCGATATAGAGCCCATCGGGATCCTGAAAAATCGTGTTGACCGCCTCTCGCAGAAGCACTGGGCGATGCTGGGCCTCTTGTCTCGGCGGCGACTGAATCAATCAATTGGCCCCCCGCATCTTGCGGGCCCGAACCGCCTCTTTGTGAAGAGCCAGGCGAGTCGCGTCCCAGACCTCAAAGTGTGGGCCCACCCCCAGTAGCATGACCTCTCGGCTGATACCGGCACCCTCGCGAAGCACCGGATTGATCAGGACCCGGCCTGCGGAGTCGATCTCTGGTGTATCGCTCAGGCCGAGCCAGAATCGACGACGCTCCTCGTCCGCATCGTCCTCGGTAATGGACGCAATTCGTCCCGCCCAAAGACGCTGGGTCATCAAGAGCAGGCAGCCACTATCACTCTCCATCAACACGAGTTGGCCTGCCGAGTCCTGCATTAGTGCATCACGGTGCCGGGTCGGTATGGTCATGCGGCCCTTTGCGTCGAGACTCAGGGCTGAGATGCCTACAAAGTTGTGGTTCAAAGAGTTTTTCCTGAAAGCGTAAGCGCCGACCGAGGGTTCAATTTCCCACAAATAGACACTTTTTCACACATTTTCCCACTTTAGGGAAAAGGCAGAAGCGGGTCAAGCGAGGGGTGGCGGCCTAGGGGCTCGCGACAGGAAGAATGAAGAGGTGAGGCCCCAGCGAAACGGAGGCGACGAAAAAGGGAAGCGGCGAGTGGACCCGAGGCGAAGAAGAGGGGAAGCGAGCCTATAGGCCGGATTCTGTTACGGGGACGCGAATCCCTATGGCGACCATCCATCTGGGCCCAACATTGCTGCAGGGCTCTAGCCACCTACCCGCGTGCATCGAGCGGATCACCCTTTCGGGCCCGAAGACCTTCGCACGCCTACTTGGTGTTGCTCCGGGTGGAGGTTGCCGCGTTTCACGTCCTCGCTGTTGCCAGCGGATACTCGTCTCTGTGGCCCTATTCCTCGCCTTGGGCCCATCTTTCAATGGGCTTGCTGCGTACGGCCGTTAGCCGTCACCCTATCCTGCGGAGTCCGGACCTTCCTCTGCTTGCACAGCGGCCGCCCAGCCCACTTCCCACCTCAATCATAAGCCCCTTCAAACAAGCGGGCGTACGGGTTCACTGCCAATCAATGACCACTCCAGACGCGTCCCGGCCAGCAGGGGCACGACGCGTTGGCCTCCGAAGGGCCATTCGTCCACCACCCGTTGCGACTCACGACGCAGACGAACCGTCTCCGTATTTCGAGGAAGTTGATAGAAGTCTGCACCGTAGCCACTGCAGAAATCATCCAGGCGTTCAAGGGCCTTGGCTTCCTCGAAGGCCTTGGCATAGAGTGCGATGGCATAAGGGGCCGTAAAACAGCCCGCACAGCCACAATCGATCTCCTTCCGTGCCTGCGAATGGGGTGCCGAGTCGGTGCCCATAA
>JBJOGU010000036.1:0-5608 GCA_046048075.1 Pseudomonadota bacterium | reverse complement strand
CAACGACCAGGATAAAGACCAACAGGATGTGTTTGATTTCCATTTGAATGCCCCTTTTCTATTGGGATGTGTGGGGAATGCTTGTGGGGGGAAACATGCCGGATCTTAGCAGAGGGGTTATGAGGAAAAGCGTCACGACAAGAAGCGTTATTTCCAGCCCATAGACCACCGCGTAGGCGTTCGCGGCCGACAGACCTGTAGAGGCAATGTCACGAATCAGGCCGCCTGCGGCCATCCCAATGCCAGCAGCCGTGGCCTGCACCGCCCCCCAGAGTCCCAGGGCAAGACCACTGCGGCCGGCCGGTGCAAGAAGCATGGTGGTCGTCAGGCTGCCGTGACCGAAGAGGCCGACCGAGAGGCCAATGAGACAGACCCCCACCGAAAAGAGTCCAATCGATTCTGCGGGCACCGCCAAGAGCACGCAGGCCAGGGCCGGTACTCCCACGAAGAGACCGATGGCCGACATGCGGAAGGGATCCGCCCCGCGAGAGAGCACGTAAGAGGCCAGGGCAAAGCCCAGGATTCCGCCCACGGCCAAGAGGCCAGTGAGCCGCGTGGTCTCCGAAACACTGAGGCCAAGCACTTCGCCCCCGTAGGGCTCGAGTAAGACGTCCTGCATCGTCAAAGCAAGGGTGCCAAGGCCAATCACCCAGAGCCAGCGCAGGCCTAAGCGTGTCTGCGCCATGGCGCTTAAAGCATCACCGAAGCGGTCCTTGGCGATCTCGGCCTTGTGCTCTTCGATACTCAATCGGGGACGCTCGCGGGGCTCTTGCTTCCAGATGGCAATGGTGTTGAGTACGAGCGTGAGAACGGCCGCAGCCTGAATGGCCTGAATAAGGCGGCCATGGCTATAGGTTTCGAGGGCCTGTCCAAAGGCGGTGGCACTCAGCAGCATGCCCAGCAACAGCATGACGTACATGAGGCCCACCACTTTGGGTTTGCTCTCTTCGGCGGCGAGGTCGGTGGCCAAGGCCAGGCCCGCGGTTTGAACCGTGTGAAGCCCGGCACCCACAAGCAGAAAGGCCACCGCTGCCGCCAACTGCCCAACCCAAATTGGCGCGCTGGCCGACTGGCCCGCCCCTGCAAGCACCAGCAATGCAAAGGGCATGATGGCAAAGCCACCAAATTGCAACATGCTGCCGCGCCAGATAAAAGGCACACGGCGCCAGCCGAGTTCGGAGCGGTGCTGATCGGAGCGGTGTCCGATCAAGGCCCGAAATGGCGCGAAGAGAACGGGCAGGGCCACCATGATGGCCACCAGAGAGGCAGGCACATGGAGCTCGACAATCATGACTCGATTGAGTGTGCCCACCAGGAGCACCAGGGCCATGCCCACAGAGACTTGAAACAACGAGAGCCGGAGCAGCCGCGAGAGGGGCAGGTCGGGGCTGGCCGCATCGGCGAAAGGCAGAAAGCGCGGACCCAAGGCCGCGAGTGCTTGAATCCAGGGACGTGGCGGACGGGCCATGTCGGGCGAGAGGCTAGTGGATTCCTAGGCGATTCGAAGATCGCACAACAGCAGAGGCGCTGGGCCTTTGCCGTTGCGCGATGTTATGCAATTACATCCGGCTCGACGAGGCCTGCTCGGTCGAAGCCACAGCCGCCTTCTCAACAGGCAGGGCCTGAGAGATTTTGGCGGGTGGTCCACCATTCAGGAAACGGGGAACCCAGTCGGTGTGGGTGAGCAGGGCAACATGCACTGCAAACGAACCGACGGCGACGGCGCCAATGATTAGGGGGACGCCAACAGAGGGCTTCACGACGCACCACAACTTACCGTAGATCATGATTGCTCTCCTTTGCTTAGCCTAACCAAGGCGAATAGATATAAGCCAAGAGGTGGGCAAACGCCGCAATCATTCCAAAGAATTGTGTCCCTTGGATGAGGTTGCGATGAATTTCCTCCGACTCAGCCTCCGTCAGGCCCGTGGGCCATACCTTTTGGTTGTCAGACATTTTTTGTACTCCTTATTGGTCTGTTACGTAACACCACGGAAATACAGATACAGCGACTACAGATACAGCAACTGCAACTGTATTTTGTCTTATACACACCAATATGACAACTTGAATTTACACCCCAGGAGGTGCCACGGGTTGGCTCCTGGGGAGGGGCCCCTGAGATGGCGCCACTGAGAGGGCGCCCCGGGAGCGGGCCCTCGCCCGCAGACCCGCTAGCTCAGGGCTTCGGAGAGGTGAACCAGGCTCTGTCCCCGGGCCCGGGCGGCCGTCTGTTGGTGCCAGGCCGGCCGACGCCAGCAGTTAAAGCCGTGGTCGACCCCTGGGTGGACAATGATTCGGGCATCGCTTCTGCCCTCGAAGGCCTTGCGAACGCTGCCCACGGCCGAGGCGGGGATGTAGCTGTCTTTCTCTGCGAAGTGAAAGAGAACCGGGCAGGTGATGTCCTCGACCAGGTCGAGGTGTTGGTGGATTCCCCCGCCGTAGTAGCAGACGGCCGTGTCGACATCGGCGCGGGCCGCCGCCACAAAAGAGAGCATGCCGCCCATGCAAAAGCCCAAAGACCCCACAAGGCCGGTGCAGGAGTCCAAGTGCTTGACGGCCTCAACGGTGCGTTGGAGATCGGAGGCCACCAGAGGAACATTCAGTCGGCCGAGCAGGGCAAGGCCTCGCTCAAAGCCCTCGGCATCGTAAGCGAGGTCGATTCGAGGCGCCTCGCGCCAGAAGACATCGGGCGCAATCACCACGAACCCATCGGCTGCGTATTGGTCGGCCACGGCACGAATGTGCTCATTGACGCCAAAGATTTCTTGTATGAGGAGCAGGCCCGGCCCCCGGCCGGTCGTGGGTTGACTCACATAGGCATCAAACTCACGTCCATCGGCACTTTTCACAGAAATCCATTCGCTGGCCATTGGTTTGCGCTCCTTTCAGGTTGAAGAGGCTTGAGATCAGGGAGAATCCTGCCATGCATTCGACTCGCGTTCTAGCATTTTGTGCCCTGCTCGCAGCTTCGCTCTCTACAACGGCCTCACGGGCCCAGTCCCCATCGCTCGGCCCATCCCCATCGCTCGGTCAATCTCTTCAGGCCACTCTTTCGAGCCCACCCAACTCATCCACCGCAACCCATTCACCCCCCCTGGCCGTGGGCCGTCTTCTCTGGGATCGGCACGAGTTCACCGTGGGCGAACTCAAGCGACATGCATCCAAGACAGGTTTTGTGAGTCGTGCGGAGCGCGAAGGGGGCGGTTTCATCTACGAGTCGGGCTGGGTCAAGAAGCAGGGCTGGACATGGCAGGCACCTTTCGGCATCCCTGCGGCCGACGACGAACCGGCTGTGCACATCACCTTTGATGAAGCACAGGCCATCTGTCAGGCGCGAGGGGCTCGCCTTCCCACGGATGAGGAGTGGCGGGCCGCGGCCTACCTCGAGCAGCGAAGCCCGGCCCCGGCCGGATGGGTTGCGGGCAAGCGGTATCCATTCCCCAATGGCGATTCTGCGAGGGCCAGCCACTGCCTGAGCGGTTGCGGTGATTACAAGGGAAGGGCGCCTGCGGGTGCGCTCGATCGCGGTGTGGGCCATGTGGCGGTGGCCACCACCGCGCCCGGTGTCAACGGCCTATTCGACATGGGGGGCAATGTCTGGGAGTGGGTTGCCACGGGCAGTGGCAACGAGCGGGTGACTCGCGGCGCTTCTTGGTGGTATGGCCCCGAGCGACAGCGCGAGGACGACCTTGCGACAAAACCGCGCGACACACGAGTGGCGTATATTGGATTTCGTTGTGTGCGTGATCAATCCGTTCAAAAGTCCCAATGAAAATTAATCTGCCCGCCGCGCGCGGTGCTCGCATTGCCCTTGTCGTCGTTCCCTTGATTCTTCTCGTGGCCGTCTATCAGTTCAGTCGGCCCGTAAAGATTCAGACCTCACCGGTTGTCTCGGTCTTCCCGTCGCAGACCCTCTCGATTCTCAATGCCAGTGGTTATGTGGTGGCCCAGAGAAAGGCTGCCATCTCCACCAAGGCCAGTGGCCGCCTTGAGTGGCTCGATGTGGCCGAGGGCTCTCGGGTGAAGAAGGGCCAGGTGATGGCGCGAATCGAGAGCGAGGAGTTGCGTGCCCAACTCGCCCAGTCCGAGGCGCAGGTGGGACTCGCCACCGCCGAGCGCAACGATGCAAGGCGCGAGTTCGAGCGCTCCGAGAGCCTGCTCAACAAGAACTACATCTCTCAGGCGGCCTTCGATGCCTCCAAGGCCCGTCTAGAGAAAGCCTCTGCCCAGTTGCGTGCCACCGAGGCAGCGGCCCAGGTGGCCCGGGCGGCCCTCTCTCAGTCTGAGATTCGTGCCCCCTTCGATGGCGTGGTTCTCACCAAGAACGCCAACGTGGGCGACAACATCACGCCGTTTTCCTCTGCGGCCGACTCAAAGGGTGCAGTGGTGACGGTGGCGGATATGACCACGCTCGAGGTCGAGGCCGATGTCTCGGAGTCGAGCATCGCAAAGCTCTCGATCGGCCAACCCGTTGAGATTGGCCTGGATGCGCTGCCCAATGAGCGCTTTCCTGGCCGGGTTGCGCGCATGGTCCCGACCATTGATCGGGCCAAGGCTACTCGATTGGTCAAGCTGCAGTTCGATGCCATCGACCCCCGTGTCTTGCCCGACATGTCGGCCAAGGTCTCGTTCTTGGAACGCCCACTCAACGACGATGAGCGAAAGCCGATTGTGGCGGTGAATAAGGCCGCCGCCCTGCAAAAAGGGGACAACTGGCTGGTCTATGTGGTGGAGGGAAATCGACTCAAGGAAATGGAGTTCCAAGCCACGGCCAGCAACGGAGACCTAATCGCAACCCCGGGACTGAAGCCGGGCGATCGGGTGGTGCTTCGTCCCACCAGCGGTCTTCGAAATGGTCAGCGAATCGAGATTGCATCGCCGTGATTCATATTGCCGGTCTGCGCAAGGTCTATCGGCGCGGTGAGCAAGATGTCTTGGTGCTCGATGGACTCAATCTTCATGTGAATCGTGGCGACTTTGTCGCGCTCATGGGGCCATCGGGCTCTGGGAAGAGCACCTTACTCAATCTCATTGCGGGCATCGATCGACCCACCAGTGGCCTGATTCAAGTCGATGGGGCAGACATCACCAAACTCAACGACGCACAGTTGGCCCAGTGGCGGGCCAAGCACGTGGGCTTCATCTTTCAGTTCTACAACCTTATTCCAGTGCTCACGGCCTACGAGAATGTTGAATTGCCGCTGCAACTCACTGAACTGCCCGCCAGCGAGCGTCGCACGAAGGTGGAGGCGGCACTGGCCTCGGTGGGCCTGGCCGATCGTATGACCCACACGCCCAATGAGTTGTCGGGCGGGCAGCAGCAGCGGGTGGCCATTGCACGTGCACTGATTACCAACCCCAGCTTAATCGTGGCCGACGAGCCCACAGGCGACCTCGATCGGCAGTCCGCCTCCGACATTCTGGCCATGCTCAATCGGCTGAATCGGGAGATGGGCAAGACCATCATCATGGTGACCCACGACCCCAAGGCGGCCGAGGCTGCGCGGGCGGTGATTCATCTAGAGAAGGGGCAGCTCGGGAGCATCGTCGAGACCCACGCCTGAGCATGGGTGCGCGCACTTGCTGATCCTTCGGCTTCTCTTTC
>JBJOGU010000035.1:0-3033 GCA_046048075.1 Pseudomonadota bacterium | reverse complement strand
TTCTCAATGAGCATGACAAAACCAGTGAAGTAATCCTTGACGAGACTCTGGGCGACGAATCCTACAGCAAGTCCAGCCACACCCGCTGTGGCCAATATGGGCGCAATCGAGATGCCCAATTCCGAGAGCATGAGCATGATCGCCACGACCCAGATCACCACCGAGGCCAT
The DNA here is from genome assembly GCA_046048075.1 of Pseudomonadota bacterium. Classification (GTDB taxonomy): domain Bacteria; phylum Pseudomonadota; class Gammaproteobacteria; order Burkholderiales; family Burkholderiaceae_A; genus Hahnella. Next base: position 2,863 of record JBJOGU010000035.1, on the reverse strand, counting down.
GTACCGAAAGACACGCTCGAGGGTCTCAATGCGACGCCGCTCTTCAACCGACTCGGTGCGCAACTTCAGTCGGGCATGAAATGCACTCAACAGACGAGTGATCAGCCCGAGCGACAACCAAGCTGCAATCAAAATGACCACCAGGTTCACCATGGCCAAGAGTGGTTGCGCCCACGCGGGCATCACACCAAGGCCAAGTTCATTGAGGAGTGGGGGAATGATTTCCTTCAACATAACGCATACTCTATCCAAGCTCGTCTATGAATGCTGCGCCCACACCCTCCCCCTCGAAACGCCCACCCCGCGTCTGTGTCTTCTGCGGTTCCCGAACCGGTCATGACCCGGTCTGGTCGACGCTCGCCGAGGCGGTCGGGGCGGGCATCGGGCAACGCGGCTGGGACATGGTCTTCGGCGCCGGCCAGATTGGCCTCATGGGGATTCTGGCCAACGCGGCCCGCGATGCAGGCGCACGCATCACAGGTGTGATCCCCAGTTACCTCATGACCACCGAGGTGGTCATGCGCGACCTCCATGAACTCGTAGAGGTCGAAACAATGATCGAAAGAAAGATCGAGATGAGTCGTCGGGCCGATGCATTCTTGGTCTTGCCCGGCGGTGTGGGCACCCTCGAAGAGTTGTTCGAAGTCTGGACAGGTGCCGCCACCTATGCCCATGAAAAGCCGCTGGTCATCGCCAACACCATGGGCTATTTCGATGGACTGCTGATGTACATGGAAGAGGTCCGCGACCACGGCTTTCTCGATGACCAACACCTCAATCAACCGGTGGTGGTTCGAGACCTCGATGCCGTCTTTCAGGCGCTCGAGGCGGCGCTCTCGCGGGTGGGTTGAAGAACGATTAGGCTGGCCACTAGCACCAGAGCAAATCCCACACCCATCACCCAGGTCAGGGGCTCATCCAGGAAGAGGTGCCCCCAGAGCACTCCGAATGCCGGGATCAAAAAAGTGACACTGGTTGCCTTGATTGGACCGAGTTGGGCGATGAGTCTGAAAAACAACAAATAGGCAAAGGCCGAACACAAGAGCCCCAAAGCCAAGACCGAGGCCCATGCCTGGGGAGTGGGCTCTGCAGTGGGCAGATCAAAAACAATAAGGGGAAGGAGCAAGAGGCTTGCGAGTCCCAGGCTCTTGGTGGCATTCTCAAGCGGGCTTCGATTGGAGAGAAACCGTGTAGTGAGTTGCCCTGCAATGGCATAGCAGAGGGTGGCACCCACACAGGCCAGCACCGCAAGGCCCGTTTCTAGGTTGAGGCCAACAGGTCCAAGCTGAACAATCATCCCCACACCCACGGCTGCCAAGAGCACAGCACCCACCAAGCCCGGACGCAGTCGCTCACCCAAGAAGACAGTGGCCAATAGCCCGCCCCAGAGGGGAACCAATGCATTCAAGATGGCCAGGTAACCCGCTGGGAGATGGAGCGCGGCATAGCCGTAGAGCGCGAATGGCACCGCGCTATTGAGGGCGGCCACCAACGTGAAGGCGCCCCAGGGTGTTGGGCCGCTTGAGCGCTCTCGAAATATTGCGAGCAGCGAAGAGAGTACGAGCAGGCAGAAAAATGCAATGCTGACTCGGAGTTCCGCCGCAAGAATAGGCCCGAAGGCGGGGCTTGCATAACGCAAGAAGAGGAACGAGGCACCCCAGATGGCCGCAAGGCCAAAGAACAGCAGGAGGTTAATTGGCGCTGGCCGGCTTGGCCTCGATGAGTTGGCTGCGACCGTAGCGACCAATGTCGCGCTCTTGGTCGGTTCGTGGAAGTTTCACTGCCTTGCCCTGAATGCGGATGTCGCTCTCTCCAGGACGGGCAATCACAAAATAAATCGGCATGTCTTGGAAGACCACCTTCTCACCCGCGGCAACGCCAAACTCACGAACCTTCTCATCGGCCTCGCGAACCCAGATCCATGTGCGGGCCTTTGGCGTGACTTCCATGGCGGGTGCCGACGAGGAGGGTCCGGGGGTCGAGGACTTCGCCGGTGCCGGTGAACTGGCGGGAGCAGCAGTGGGTGCGGCGGGGCTCGAGTTGTTGTTCGATGCTGGGCTCGGAGCGGCGGGGCTCGACGCCAGAGATGCTGGGCCAGACGGAGTCGGCGCAGGAGCGGCGCTTGGGGCGGCCGCCTTCGGGGGCGCAGCAGGCGCCGTCTGATTGGGCGACGCGGGGACTGCAGGCGGAGCAGACTTCGAGGGCGTCGGCGGCGTGCCATTGGTCGTTGTGGCCGGCTGCGAGCCGGAGGACTCTGCCTGCGGGTTTGCATTGTCTGCGGGTGCAGCCGCCGGAGCGGCTGCTTCCGGGGCCTTGGCAGGCACTCGGTCGTCGTCTGAATTGGCGACCAGTAGCGCAACCACCACCCCTGCAGCCAGCAAGCCAAAGGCAGCGATGATTCCCCAATTCGAGGACTGATCGCCCTTGGCAGACTGCTCCCCTGCGGCACTGGTAAGACGGTTCAGGGCCGCGCTGTTGCTGCGCGTGTTATCCGCACCCGACCTTGAACTTGCCTCCCCGCTCTCGCGCATCTGCGCCCCGCCCTCTTTGAGACCCTCCGCGTCACTGGGACCAGAACCCTCCCAAGGCGCAGAAGAGCTCTCGTCAGCACTGCGCCGAGCGCTCTCTTCGTCGACGCCGGTCGACTGACCGTTCGCTTCCTGACCCCAAGAATCATTCGTTGAGAGGTCCGAGTTTGAAGGGTCATGCGGCGCATCAGGACTGAAGCGCTGGACCATCTCATCGATCGCCTCTGGCGAGAACGAGAGCGCCTCGGCGTAGCGACGAAAGAGCCGCTCGTAGTAGAACGGTGCATAAAAGGCATCCACATTGCCGCGCTCGATGGCATCGAGTTGCGAGCGAG
>JBJOGU010000034.1:0-5802 GCA_046048075.1 Pseudomonadota bacterium | reverse complement strand
CCCACCGAGGCGGTGAAGCGTTGAACGAGTTCGGAGACCGGCTCATTGAATCGGCCTGACCAGGCCTGCTGTTTGTTGTCGAGTGATCCGGCCATGGGTGTCTTGAGCGCTATGGGTTGGTGGTCGATTGGGTGGCGAGTGGGTGTCGATTACACTGCGCAATATGTGGATTATTGCATCGCGTGAAAGTCGGCTGGCCATGTGGCAGGCCGAGCATGTTCAAGGCCTCCTGGCCGCCTCATCCGGCCAGCCCGTGGAAATTCTGGGCATGACCACCCGAGGCGATCAGATTCTTGACCGAACCCTCTCGAAGGTGGGTGGCAAGGGTCTCTTTGTGAAGGAGCTCGAAGCCGCCTTGGCCGAAGGCCGAGCCCACCTCGCGGTTCATTCCCTCAAAGACGTTCCAATGGAGTTGCCACAAGGGTTCTCGCTGGCTGCAGTAATGAAGCGTGAAGACCCCCGCGATGCGTTTGTGTCGAACGAGTTTGCCGATCTCGAGAGCCTGCCGGCCGACGCTGTGGTGGGCACCTCGAGCCTTCGACGCGAGGCACAGCTTCGGGCTCTGTTCCCCAAGTTTCGGGTGGTGGCCCTGCGTGGCAATCTCGACACCCGCCTCTCCAAGCTCGACCGCGGTGAGATGCAGGCCATCATTCTCGCGGCCGCAGGACTCAAGCGCCTGGGTATGGCCGATCGCATTCGGCAGGTCATCGCACCCGAGACCATGCTGCCAGCTGCGGGTCAGGGCGCGCTGGGCATTGAGATTCGCGCCAACGATGCCGATTCGCAAAAGCTTGTATCCGTCTTGGTCGATGAGCAGACCACGCAAGAGGTCTACGCAGAGCGCGCCGTCTCACGCGCGCTCGGGGGCAGCTGCCAGGTGCCCCTTGCTGCCTACTGCGTGACTGTGCCCGAGACTGGGGAGCTGAGGCTTCGCGCCCGAATCGCGATGCCAGATGGGTCTCGACTCTGCAAGACCGAGCTTCGGGGCCGAGACCCCGAGGTGCTCGGTCAGCAGGCCGCCGAGGAGCTTCGTGCCCAAGGCGCTCAGCAGATTCTCGCCAGTCTCTCCGACCACTAGTCCCGGCCCATGGACACATTGGTCTACTGTCGGCCAAGGTGGGCAAATCAAAGCGATTCCGAGGCAGTTGCGCTCGCCCTGCAGCTCAAGGGGGTCGCCCATCTTCTTGATTCGCCGTCCGATCATTTTTCGATGGTCGAGCCAACCGAGATTGCGCGGATAACGCATCGAGTTCGGCAGGTCACGAGCGAATTGAAGGCCAAGCAGGCAAGCCCCGGGGTGCACCGCGCTCCTTGCCTGTGGCTCATTGCAACAAGCCCAGCGGCGGTCGAGGCCTTATCGAATGCCGCGACAATTCCGGATCTGCTCTTGCAAGAGATGGCCAAGGACCTGCCTATAAAACTTGCTGCCGTGGGCGCATCCAGTGGCAAGGCCCTTGCGGCGCTTTTCAGCAACGAGTCGGTTTTGGTCCCCCCGGGGGCTGGCGATGCCAAGGCACTTCTCGAGAGTGGGGCCGGGCAATTCAGAGAGGCCGACCATGCCCTGTTGCTCGAGGCCGAGGGGGCACGAGACGAGCTTCAAGTTGGCCTGCCCAAGATGGGGCTCTCCGTGGACCGGCTGACGCTGTATCGACGCATGCCTCAGCCCATGGTGAAGCTTGATCACGCAAAGGGGTCTCGCCTCTGGCTGCTGATCAGCAGTTCCACCCAGGTGGAATGGGCCGTCAGCGCCCTCAATGGACAGTCCGTCCCCCTCGATGAGGTTGTCTTTCTCACCCATCACCCCCGCATCGAGTCCCGTCTGAAGACCCTTGGTCAAGATCTGAATGTGCGGTGCCTGCCATCGCTCAATGCCCAAGAGATCGTTTCGCAGATTAAACTCGCGTCATGACTTCCTCTGACCCCACTGCGTCCGCCACAAAAGGCGAGCCCCCCCGAAAGGCCAGCACCCCGGGCAACCCCAACACGGCAGGGTCGCGCTCTTGGGTGGTGACCCTTTTGTTGGGTGCGTTGATTGGCGTGCTCATCGGTCTGGTGATTGGCCAGGAGCCTGAGATTCGTTCCATGTTAAGTGCCGAGCCCACCAACACGGCTGGTTCGTCTGGCGTGGCTGGCGGAGTGGGTTCAGTGCCACCCATCGCGCCCCAGCCGCCCGATGCCAGCCAGGTATCGTCTGCACCGAGCGAACCCGCAAGGCCCAAGCGGGGTGCCGAGCAATTGCGGGCAATGGAGTCTCTCAATAAGGCCATGGTTCGGATTGCCGAACTCCCTTCCTTTTCGGTGGCCCCACCCGCATTGGCGCCTGCTGCCGCGACCTCGGATGCGACCGCCACCGATTCGGGCCTGCTTGCCTTTGTTAACCGCCTCTTTCAGGTCCGCCGCACCGACCAAGCGGCCCACGCGTTTTATTCCACCGAGGTCTATCAGGTCAGTCGTGAGCAGATTCGTCTTCGACTCCTCTCGGCCCGCATCTCGGTGCAACTCGATGACATTCCAATGGCCCTTGAGGATGTGATTGCGGCGCGCCAGCAGATGACGCGAATCTTCGATCGACAAATCCCCGATGTGGAGTCTGTGGTGGGGGACCTTAATCAGATTGAGGCGGAGTTGCGTCGCCTTCTATGAGCCGTTTCTTTCTATGACCCGCATTCTTATCTGGGCCATTCTCTTTGCCATCGCGGTGGCGGTGGTTATGGGCATGCAGTCCATGGGTGGCGCAGTCACCATCTGGTGGTCGGATTGGCGCATTGATTTTGCACTCTCGACGGCCATCTTTGTTCTCATTGGCCTAGCGATTGTTCACCTGCTACTAACGCAACTTCTGCGTTGGGTCGGTGACATTCCCGAGCGTTTTCGTCGCGCCAGGCTCCACCGAAAGGAGTCCAAGCGCATCAAACGACTTGCAGACCTGGCGCTCGATTTCACCGAGGGACGCTATGCGAGAGTGACCAAGGCGGCCGATGAGTTCGAGCGTGACTTCGATGGCCTCGAGGACGCCAAGCGCCCGGTTCAGCGACTTGTGGCGGTTATGGCGGCCAAGGCCTCGCATGAAATGAGAGACATGGGGTTGCGCGCCCGTTGGATGAAACGGCTCGAGGCACTCTCGAAGGACGAGACCGACCACCCCCATCTTCAACCACTCACCCTGGCGCAATTCGCATTGGATGAGCGCGACGGCAAGGCCGCTCTTCAGAGTCTGGATTCGGTCTTGCAGGGCGAGCGTCGCCAGATTCACACGCTTCGCCAGGTCATGAAGGCCTATCAACTCAGTGCCCAGTGGCCCGAACTGATTCGAATCACCAAGCTGCTTGAGAATCGAAGCGCCATTTCTCATGTTCTGGCTGACCACAATCGCGAAGTCGCTGCCAGGGGAATGCTCTCTTCGCCGCGACTCGATCGTTCACAGGTTCGTCATGTCATGGATCTGCTCTCTAAAGATGACCTGCATCGCCCCGGGCCAGCCTCGGTTATTGCGCGTGCCATGCTCAAATTGGGACAAGCCGGTGATGCCCGTCGCTTGATCGAGGCGAGCCTGAAGGTCCAGTGGGACGACCGCCTGCTCGAGGTCTATGCGGACTGTGAGGACGACTGCGCAGCCCAACTCGCCAGGGTCGAGGAGTGGTCTCGCGAGCGTGGTGACTCCTTCGGAATGTCGTGGGCACTGGGCCGCTTGCACCAGCGATGCGGGCAGGCGGGCAAGGCAGGCCTCTATCTCGAGCAGGCGCTTGAGCACCGTCAATCGGTGCGGGCCTTGTTGGCATTGGCCGACTGGGCCGAGGCCCAATCCGATACAGAAAGGGCCCGAGACTTGCGTCAACGGGCCCTTGCGGCGTCGGTCTTGAATCCGCTTACAGCACCGGAACGATCAGCAGCGCCACAATATTAATAATCTTGATCAAGGGGTTCACCGCGGGTCCCGCGGTGTCCTTGTAGGGGTCGCCCACGGTGTCACCGGTCACAGCTGCCTTGTGGGCATCGGAACCCTTTCCACCATGGTGTCCGTCTTCGATGTACTTCTTGGCGTTGTCCCAGGCACCGCCACCGGTACACATCGAGATAGCGACAAAGAGGCCAGTCACGATGGTGCCCATGAGCAGGCCGCCCAAGGCAACCGGGCCCAAGAAGATACCCACCAGTATGGGCACCGCAACGGGCAGCAAGGAGGGCACGATCATCTCCTTGATCGCTGCAGCAGTGAGCATATCCACCGCCTTGTGATACTCAGGCTTGGCCGTTCCTTGCATGATTCCGGGAATCTCGCGGAACTGGCGACGCACCTCGGTGACCACCGAACCTGCGCAGCGGCCAACGGCCTCCATGGCCATGGCGCCGAACAGGAAGGGGATGAGTCCACCGATGAAGAGTCCAACAATCACCATGTGGTCCGATAGGTCGAAGCGAACGGTTTGGCCAGCAATCTCAAGGGCGTGGGTGTAATCGGCAAAAAGCACCAGTGCTGCGAGGCCAGCCGAGCCAATTGCATAACCCTTGGTGACGGCCTTGGTGGTATTGCCCACCGCATCGAGGGGGTCGGTCACATTGCGAACGTCGGCAGGCAGTTCGGCCATCTCCGCAATGCCACCGGCATTGTCGGTAATGGGGCCGTAGGCGTCGAGGGCCACAATGATTCCCGCCATTGAGAGCATGGCGGTTGCAGCAATGGCAATGCCGTATAGGCCAGCCAGTGCAAATGCCGCGAGAATGGCAATGACCACCGCAATAACAGGCCAGCCTGTGGACTTCATCGACACGGCAATGCCGGCAATGATGTTTGTGGCGTGGCCTGTCTCCGAGGCAGCGGCCACATGACGAACCGGCGCGTACTCGGTGGCGGTGTAGTACTCCGTGATGATGACCATGGCACCTGTGAGAACAATACCCACCACGGCCGCACCCCAGAGCTTGGCCACTGTTAGGCCTGCCACTGCAGTGCCCACATCGGCGAGCAGCCAGTCGGTAACAAACCAGAACATGATCACGGAGAGTCCGGCGGCAACGATCAGGCCTTTGTAGAGGGCCGTCATGATTTTTCCGGAGCCCGAGTAGCGAACAAAGAAGCATCCAATGATCGAGGCGATGATGGAGACGCCACCCAGAACCAAGGGGTAGATCGCGGCCGTTTCGGCCATGCCCTTGAGGGTGAGTGCGCCGAGGAGCATGGTTGCGATGATGGTGACCGCATAGGTCTCAAAGAGGTCGGCGGCCATGCCCGCGCAGTCGCCCACGTTGTCGCCGACGTTGTCGGCAATCACAGCAGGGTTGCGTGGGTCGTCCTCGGGGATCCCGGCTTCCACCTTACCGACCAAGTCGGCCCCGACGTCGGCGCCCTTGGTGAAGATTCCGCCGCCGAGACGCGCGAAGATGGAGATAAGGGATGAACCAAAGGCGAGGCCCACAAGGGGTTGCAGGGAGTGATGAATGTCTGCTCCCTGCTCGCGCATGAATGCATAGAAGAGGGTCACGCCCACGAGGCCCAGGCCAACGACGAACATACCGGTGATCGCGCCGCCCCGAAAGGCGATATCGAGGGCGGGGTTGATTCCGCCCTTGGCTGCCTCTGCGGTGCGCACATTGGCCCGCACATTGATGTTCATGCCGATGAATCCGGCCGCACCCGAGAGAATGGCGCCCAATGCAAAGCCAAGGGCCGTTGGCATTCCAAGGCCAGGGATGAATGCAATGACCACAAAAATGATGACGCCAACAATGGCGATGGTTCGGTACTGCCGTGCCAAGTAGGCAGAGGCACCCGCCTGAATGGCGGCGGCAATTTCCTGCATACGG
>JBJOGU010000033.1:0-15626 GCA_046048075.1 Pseudomonadota bacterium | reverse complement strand
CTCTCTTGGGTGATCATCAACCAGGCCTGACCCGAAGCGATTGCAAAACAGCTATAGGCAAGCATCGCCAAGAGAATATGCCCACGAAAAACTGCGGAGGGATGCTCAAGAAGAACGCCCCCAGGAAACCAGCTCGGCAACAAGACGGCCAAGGCAGCCAGCGGAAAGATCATCACCGCCAATCTCGGCAGCTTGGAGAACCAAGACTCCACCCACAATAGGGCCACCGCCAGCCAAAGCATCCAGGAGACTGCGGGTGCAAAACCAAATCGCAACGCCTCATCGGCAAACCAGTCGGGTAGCAGTGTCACACCCTGCAGAGTGACTGCAGCCGCCGCAAGAAAATGAAAGGCCCAGGACTCGCGGTCGCTGAGGTTTGGCATTTCACGATGAAAAGACGCCGAGGCCGATGCCTGCTGTCGATAGCGGAGCCCCCCGTAGGTAAGGGCCAGGTAAGCCAAGGCAGCCATCCAGGCAGCAACTCCGTAGAATGAAGTCATCATCGAATCAGTGTAGCGCAGGCCATCCCAGACAAGCCGGCCGCCAAGGAAGGATCGCCATGCTCGAAACCCTCAGCGAAAGACTCACCAGAGCCCTCAAAACAATCAAGGGTGAGGCGAGGATCACCGAGTCGAACACCCAGGAGATGCTTCGCGAGATTCGCCTCGCACTTTTGGACGCCGACGTGGCCTTGCCGGTGGTCAAGCAATTCATTCAAGGTGTCCGAGAAAAGGCCAGCGGGCAGGAGGTCCTCAATAGCCTGACACCGGGACAGGCCCTGGTTGGCATCGTCCATCAGGAACTCGTCACTTTGATGTCAGGCGGGGTGGGCGGCAGCCCAGGCCCCACTGGACTGAACCTTGCGAGTCAACCGCCCGCAATCGTCCTGATGGCAGGGCTTCAAGGTGCAGGAAAGACCACCTCCGTGGGCAAGTTGGCCAAATGGCTGGTGGAAAGACACAAGAAGAAGGTGTTGACGGTCTCGTGTGACGTCTACCGCCCGGCCGCCATTGACCAACTTCGATTGGTGAGTGCTCAGGCGGGGGCCGAATTCTTCCCAAGCCAAGTGGGCGAGCGGCCAGTGGCCATTGCGGAGGCCGCGCTCGACTGGGCCAAGCGACATTTCCACGATGTGGTCTTGGTCGATACCGCTGGCCGATTGGCGATTGATACCGAGATGATGGCGGAGATCGCGGACCTGCATCGCTCACTCAGACCGATCGAGACCCTTCTGACGATCGACGCCATGCAGGGCCAAGACGCAGTCCGAACCGCGCAGAGTTTTAAAGAGACCATCGCCCTGACCGGGCTGATTGTCACCAAGGTCGATGGCGACTCTCGAGGCGGTGCAATCCTCTCCGCCCAATCCATCACCGGCTGCCCTGTTCGTTTCGTGGGAACGGCCGAGAAACTCGATGGGCTTGAGGCCTTCGACCCCGATCGGTTTGCCCAGCGAATCCTTGGAATGGGCGATGTGCTCGCACTCGTGGAGCAGGCCCAGAAGGCCATCGATGTCGACTCGGCCCAGAAAATGGCAGCCAAACTTAAGTCGGGTGCCAAATTCGATCTCACAGACTTTCAACTTCAAATCGGGCAGATGAAGTCGATGGGCGGGCTCTCCTCACTGCTCGACAAACTCCCTAGCCAGATGCAGCAAGCGGCCAAATCAGCCGACCTGGGGGCGGCCGATCGCTCCGTCTCTCGTATGGACGGCATCATCAACTCTATGACGCCCTCGGAGCGCCGACAGCCAGAGTTGATTAAGGCGAGCAGAAAGCGGCGAATTGCAACCGGGGCTGGGGTCAGCGTTCAAGAAGTCAACCGACTTCTCAATCAGTTCGAACAGATGCAAGACATGATGAAGAAGATGCAAAAAGGCGGCCTGGCCAAGATGATGCGAGCCATGGGAGGCATGGGTGGCATGCGAGGACTGCCGGGTATGGGTGGATTCGGTCGGCGCTAGCGCCCCAAGTCCCGAGGGGCGCCCCGCACAACCGCAAGTAAGTTCTGGGCAAGATCCTCCCGGCGACAGGTTTGGGTCTGCATCCCCCGGCGAAGCAGCCACTCCACCTGTCCCTCTTTGAGCGATCGCTCTCCAACCGTGACACGGATCGGCACGCCGATCAGTTCCCAGTCTGCAAACATCACGCCAGGGCGCTCATCCCGGTCATCCAAAATCACATCGAGTCCGGCCGAGAGAAGTTCAGCATAGATGGCCTCTCCAGCCTCCCGAACAAGTGAGGATTTCCCAGCCCCGAGCAGACAGACCACGACTTCGAAGGGCGCTATCGACAGCGGCCAGACGATTCCCTTTTCATCGTGGTTTTGCTCGATGGCGGCCGCCACCACTCGGGTGACGCCGATTCCGTAGCACCCCATTTCCATGACGGCGGGCCGGCCAGATTCGTCAAGAAAGGTGGCGCGCATGGCCTCCGAATACTTCGTTCCAAGGTAAAAGACATGGCCCACTTCAATGCCGCGCTGAATGGCAAGCTGCCCCCGCCCATCGGGAGAGGGGTCGCCTGCCACCACGTTACGAAGATCGGCAACGCGGGTTGGTTCGGGAAGATCGCGGCCCCAGTTGACCCCTGCGAGGTGGGCGTCGACTTGATTGGCACCAACGACAAAGTCTGACATCACCGGCACCGCGTGATCCACAATGAGCCCAGCCAGAGTAAGGCCCTCGCCCTTGTGCTCGTTATCGAATCCAATGCCAACGGGTCCCAGGTACCCAGGAACACAGTCAAAACTCGCGGCGATTTCATCGTGACTCGCCCAGCGCCAACCCGCCGACAACTCCGGGAGTTTGCCCACCTTCACCTCATTGAGTTCGTGATCGCCTCTTATGAGAAGAAGGAAAATCCGGGCTGGGCCGCTTGATGAGGCTTCGGTCGTTGGTGGAGAGTCAACCGCCAAAACGACCGCCTTGAGGGTTTTTGAGAGGGAGACCCCGAGGTGTTTGGCGACCTCCTCGCAACTTGTAATCCCCGGTGTCGCCACCTTGCGCATGGCCTCTGACGGGGGGGGGCGAACGATCTTCGGTGGCACCGCCTCGGCCAACTCGACATTGGCAGCGAAGTCTGAGTCGGGGCAGTAAGCAATCGCATCCTCACCCGTCTCGGCAATGACCTGGAACTCGTGGGATCGTGAACCCCCTATTGCACCGGTATCGGCATTCACTGCGCGGTAGGCAAGCCCAAGTCGGTCGAAGATTCTGCAATAGCAGGCATACATGGCTTCGTAGCTTGCCTCTGCGGCTGCCCGGTCCCGGTCAAACGAATAGGCATCCTTCATCACAAACTCTCGGCCACGCATCACACCGAATCGTGGCCGGCGCTCGTCTCTAAATTTGAATTGAATTTGATAGAAGTTCTTGGGCAGCTGCTTCCAGCTACGGATCTCTTGTCGCGCGATGTCGGTGACCACCTCTTCAGAGGTGGGCTGGAAGGCGAATGGCCTGCCATGGCGATCCTCGAGGCGCAGCAACTCCGGCCCCATCTTTTCCCAGCGACCCGTCTCTTGCCAGAGCTCGGCTGGCTGCACCAAGGGCATGCTCAACTCAATGGCACCCGATCGATTCATCTCCTCGCGAATGATGGTCTCCACCTTGCGAAGCACGCGCAGGCCAAGGGGCATCTGGGTATAGATGCCAGCGCCCAGCCGCCGAATCATCCCCGAACGGAGCATGAGACGATGGCTCACCACCTCTGCGTCCGAGGGTTCCTCTTTGAGAGTCTGAAAGTGAAATTGAGAGACGCGCATGGAAATAGGCGAGAGGGGAATCGCTTCGTATAATCGCAAGCATTATGCTTGATGAGCACGGCTACCGACCCAACGTCGGCATCATCCTGGTCAACGACCATCGACAGGTCTTCTGGGGGAAGCGCATACGCGAGCAGGCGTGGCAGTTTCCCCAGGGCGGCATCAAGGATGGGGAAGATCCCGTCGAGGCGATGTACAGGGAGTTGCAGGAGGAAACCGGTCTTCTGCCCAACCATGTTGAGATTCTCGGGCGAACCGCGGACTGGCTCCATTACGACGTTCCAAATCGCTGGGTTCGCAGAGAGTGGCGCGGGCTCTATCGGGGACAGAAGCAGATTTGGTTCTTGCTCCGAATGCTGGGCGAAGACCGTGACATCCAACTTAAATCTGGCGAGGAGAAGCCCGAGTTCGATGCTTGGTGCTGGCATGACTTCTTCATCCCTCTCGAGACGGTCATCGAGTTCAAACGGGATGTCTATTGGCTGGCCATGACCGAGTTGGCCCGTTACCTCTTCTCAGCCGATGAGATCAGCACCAGATTGTCCCGGTGTATGAGTTCGGGCTCCTCAAGAAAACCCAATACTGCCTCTATCTGAGTCGAGGGCAGGCCCCGAATACGGCGGGCCTCATGCACCGAGTAGTTCACAAGGCCTCGAGCAATCTCATGGCCATCGGGTGAGACGCAACTCACCATGTCACCTCGCTCAAAATCACCCTCTACGGCAACCACACCCACAGGTAAGAGTGATTTGCCCTCTTTGGCCAAGACCTCGGTCGCACCCTTGTCTAACCAGAGTTTCCCACGAGCCTGAAGATGATCGGCAAGCCATTGCTGACGCGCAGAGAGTACGGGCTGATCCGCCAACAAGAGCGTGCCGAGTACTTCGCCTTTGGCCAATCGCGCAAGTACATCGCGCTCATGGCCGCTGGCCACGATGGTGTGGGCGCCACTGCGCGCAGCACGCTGGGCGGCACGCACTTTGGTGAGCATCCCGCCCGTACCCAATGAACTGCCCGCGCCTCCGGCCATTTCGGTCAAAGCGGAGTCGGAGGCAGGTGCCTCATTGATCAGCCTCGCATCGCTGGACTTTCGGGGGTCTTGGTCATAGAGGCCCAACTGATCGGTGAGGATGACAAGCAAGTCGGCCTCCATCAGATTGGTCACCAAGGCCGCAAGCGTGTCATTGTCGCCCAGCTTGATCTCCTCGGTGACGACCGTGTCATTCTCATTGATGATCGGGACCACACCGAGTGCGAGCAGAGTGCTTAGGGTGGCCCTGGCGTTGAGGTATCGACGCCGGTCGGCCACATCCTCGTGGGTGAGAAGTATCTGAGCGGTCTTGAGTCCGTGCGATTGGAACCCCGCCTCGTAGGCCTGGGCCAACCCCATTTGACCCACCGCTGCCGCCGCTTGAAGATCATGAATCTCATGGGGGCGCTCTCGCCAACCCAGCCGCTTCATACCCTCTGCGATCGCGCCACTGGAAACCAGAACCAATTCGATTCCCGCGTTGCGCAGGCCAGCCATCTGGGCTGCGAAACCCTCGATCGCGGTGGCGTCAACGCCCCGCCCGTCGTTGGTGACGAGGCTGGAACCGAGCTTGATGACCCAGCGTCGACAGGCGGTGACTTGCTTACGCACGGTCGGTCATCTCGTTTGAACCGGCAAATCGCACGTCAGGGTCGACAGAGGCCAAGGGCTCGGCACTGGCGCGCTCCGCATCAAGATGGGCTTGAATCTCGTGGAGCAAGGGTTCGAGCCCCACGCGAGTCAGTGCCGATATACGCCTTGGCCACTGTTTGAGTTTGAGCATCTTGCGAAGCGGAGACGCGAGGGCATCCCAATCGGCCTCGGAGAGTTGGTCTGACTTGTTAAAAACAATCCATCGGGGCTTGTCCATCATGGCGGGATCGAAGGCCTCGAGTTCGGCCTCGATGGTCTTGATCTGCTCCACCAAGCAGTCGACCACCTTCGCCTCGCCGACACAAGTGCCGAGGTCAACGAGGTGCAAGAGGAGTTGGGTTCGGCTGAGGTGCCGCAAGAACTGATGCCCAAGCCCCGCACCGTCGGAGGCCCCCTCGATCAGCCCCGGAATATCGGCTACAACAAAACTCTTTGAAGGAGCCGTTCTGACCAGACCGAGTTGCGGATGGAGGGTCGTAAAGGGGTAGTCAGCGACTTTCGGTCGCGCGTTGGAGACGGCCCCGACAAAAGTTGATTTGCCCGCGTTCGGAAGCCCCAGAAGGCCGACATCGGCCAGGACCTTGAGCTCGAGCCGCAACTTGCGGCTCTCGCCAGGCTCCCCAGGTGTGCACTGGCGGGGTGCCCGGTTGACGCTCGATTTGAAATGAAGATTGCCGAGCCCCCCCCGCCCACCCTTGGCAAGAAGAACCCGCTCGCCATCCATGTGGAGGTCGTGGAGCAATTCGCCCGTCTCGGCATCGCTAATGACGGTCCCCACTGGCATTCTCAGAACAATGTCATCCGCACCGGCCCCATAACGATCTGAGCCCTGGCCTTGCTCGCCATTTCTCGCTCTATGCAAGCGAGCATAGCGGTAGTCAATGAGCGTATTGATGTTTCGATCGGCGACGGCGAAGATTGATCCGCCGCGACCGCCATCCCCACCACTGGGGCCACCCTTGGGGATGAACTTTTCTCTGCGAAACGCGGCCACGCCATTGCCGCCCTTGCCTGCCACGACTTCGATGATTGCTTCATCGATAAACTTCATTGGCGGGCCCTCCAAGCCCCCCCATTAGAGGGGCCGCCTGGACTTCTTACTCGGAGACGATGCTAACGGTCGAGCGCTTGAGTGGCCCGGTCACAGAGAATCGGACTTTGCCATCGACCAGTGCGAAAAGCGTGTGGTCTTTGCCGATGCCCACGTTCTGCCCAGGGTGGAACTGTGTTCCACGCTGACGAACAATGATGCTCCCTGCAGAGATGCTCTCTCCGCCAAAGCGCTTGACGCCAAGCCGCTTGGACTCTGAGTCACGGCCATTTCGCGTTGAGCCGCCGCCTTTTTTCTGTGCCATTGAGGTCTGCTCCTAGACGCTTGCGTTACTGGGCGACAACCGTGCCATCGGGACGAACCAGCGCGGTGATCTCGAGTTCTGTGAAATTCTGGCGATGGCCTTGTGTCTTGGCGTAATGCTTGCGGCGACGGTGCTTGAAAATTCGAACCTTGTCGCCCCGGCCATGCGCCTTCACCTTGGCCTTCACGCTCGCGCCACTCAATGTGGGTGCGCCAACCAGGATCGACTCCCCCTCGCCCATGGCAAGCACCTCGGCCAATACGACCTCATCGCCCTCGGCTGCCTCCAAGGTTTCCACACGCAAGACCAGACCCGGACTCACCCGGTACTGCTTGCCACCCGTTTTAATGACTGCGTACATAGCCAAACCCGCCGCTTCTGGAAAGCCCTCTAGTTTAATTGGCTAATTGTCGAATGGCAAGGCAAGCAGACAAGGTGGGCAGGGGTTGCTAGAGTAGAGCCATGACCGATACAAGCAGTGTCCAAGCGCTGGCCGACCCCGCGCCCCGCGCGTCCAAAGCCCACCCGAAGGGCTATGAGGCGATCCTCTCGGCCATTGCATCTGACATGGCGGCGGTCGATCGCCTGATTAGACGAAGGCTCAGCAGTGAGGTGGGCTTGGTCAACCAGGTCGCCGAGTACATCATCGGTGCTGGTGGCAAGCGGGTTCGCCCAGCCTTGGTCTTGATGTCTGCCAGGGCACTGGCCTCCCAGCCCGGTCTCTCGGCGGGCGGGGTCCTCCTCCAGCCCTCCCCCATTTCGCGTCAAGAGGGGTCCAGTCCATCCGCGTTGGGACCCGGAGTGATCGAATTGGCTGCGATTGTGGAGTTCATCCACACCGCGACCCTTCTCCACGATGATGTGGTCGATGAGTCGAACCTGCGACGAAGCCGCCTGACGGCCAATGCGGTGTTTGGCAATGCCGCCAGTGTTTTGGTGGGGGACTTTCTTTACTCCAGGGCCTTCCAGATGATGGTGGGCCTTCACTCACTTGCAGTGATGGCCGTTCTCGCCGATGCAACCAACACCATTGCTGAAGGCGAGGTCCTGCAGCTCATGAACTGCCAAGATCCAGAAGTCGACGAGGACCGATACCTTCAGGTCATCCGATTCAAAACGGCCAAGCTCTTCGAGGCCTCGGCCTGCCTGCCCGCCGTTCTCGCAGAGGCGCCGGAATCAATGATCGAGGGGCTCGCAGCCTACGGTCGTCACATTGGAACGGCATTTCAACTGACCGACGACATCCTCGATTACAGCGGGAATGCCGACTCCATGGGCAAGCAACTCGGCGACGATCTCAAAGAGGGCAAACCCACCCTGCCGTTGATTTATCTTCTTCAGACAGGCAATCCAGCCGACCGCGCGCTCATTCGGCAGGCCATTATCGAACCGGAGAATGCCCCCATCGATGCAGTGATTCATCGCGTTCGGGAGTCGGGTGCATTAAATTACGCAAGAGAGATGGCGCAACGCGAAGTCCAGCTCGCGACCGACTCTTTGGCCCACCTCGAGGCCTCACCGAGCAAGTCTTCCCTGATAGACTTGGCCTCCTTTGTCATCGAGCGTCGAGCCTAGAAAGGGCTTCTAGACACCGTCGGGGTGTAGCTCAGCCTGGTAGAGTACTGCGTTCGGGACGCAGGAGTCGGAGGTTCGAATCCTCTCACCCCGACCATCTCGCACGAGAATCTCCTAAACTCTATTCGTGCAAATTCGGGCAAAGGCCTCTCCTTGAATGACCTGCCGTTTTGGGCGCACCTGCTAGCACTGCTCGTGCTGCTGTTGCTCTCTGGATTCTTCTCGATGTCAGAGACCAGCCTTATGGCGGTCAACCGTTATCGAATGAGGCATCTGGCGGCCAATGGTCGCCGCGGTGCGAGACAAGTCATGCGACTACTGAGCCGAACCGACCGGCTCCTGGCCACGATCTTATTGGGCAACAATGTCGTTAACGCTGCCCTCACCACCATCATCACGGCCATGGCCATCTCCGCCTTCGGCAACAACGATGAGGTCCTTGCCATGGCCACAGCAGTGGCCGCTGCCTTGCTCATTGTTTTTGGCGAAATCATCCCCAAGGTGTTCGGTGCAAACCGGGCCGAGAGCGCTGCAATGGCTACCAGCCATGGTCTTTTGCCGATCATGTTCTTGCTTCGACCCCTTGTCTGGGTGGTCAACGGCTTTGTGAACCTCCTCCTGAAAACCCTCCGCATTGGAACGACGCAGAGAAGTTCGGATGGAATGACCACCGATGAACTTCGCACTGCAGTACTGGAGTCGGCGGCCTTTATTCCCACCCAAAGTCGCAGCATTCTGCTCAATCTCTTCGACCTGGAGGACCTGCGTGTCGATGATGTGATGATTGCCCGAGGCCGTATCGAAGCCATCGACCTCGACGACGACGAGGCGACGATTGCCGAGCAGATTTCAACCTGCTTTCACAACAAGTTACCGGTCTACCGAGGAGATCTCAGCCACGTCCAGGGCATTTTGCATGTAAGGAAGGCCGTTGCGCTTCTCACCCGAGAGGAGTTCTCGAAGGAGTCGCTGATTGAAGCGCTGGCGCCTGCGTACTACGTGCCGGCTGGAACCTCCTTATTCTCTCAACTCAATCAATTCCAGGAGAACCGACAGCAGATCGCCCTTGTGGTCGATGAGTACGGCGAGGTCGAAGGCCTGATCAGTCCCCAAGACATCATCGAAGAGTTGCTCGGGGAGTTTTCCAACCAGGCGCCCGGGGTTCGCTCACGTGCACTCCATTGGGGAGACGATCAGACCGTCACGGTCGATGGGGCGATGTTGGTCCGAGACATCAATCGCCGACTGGGCTTGCGACTTCCGGTCGATGGTCCCAAGACCCTCAATGGGCTCATTCTCGAGACCCTTCAAGAGATTCCCGAGTCCAACCTCAGTCTGAAAGTAGGAGATGTAGCCATGGAGATAGTGCAGATGCAAGATCGTATGGTGCGACGCGTTCTCCTCCATCGCCCCCTGCAGGCCGAGTCGGAGGAGACGGCAGCCGCCGATGTTCAGTGAGGCGCTGTTTGTGTGGCTCGGCATAACTGCCTCTGCGATCGCCACAATGCAAGTCCTGCTCATTTGGAGTCGGCCCGAGATTGCCCAATGGAGAGGACCCGCTTGCGCAATCCAAGCCACGCGTTGGCGCTGGTCATGGGCCTTCATTCTTGGTTTGCTGGGAGCGACGACCACCTTAAGTGCGTCCAACCCCATCGATTCGCCCTTGGGTGCAGATAGCCCCATTGTTCTCGGTGCATGGCTTGGAACACTCGGTGCACTCTCGCGAATCGATCTTCTGGTTCGGCTTCTGCCCGACAGAATCTGCCTGCCTCTACTTCTTTCGGGAGTCACCGCAGCCGTAATTGGGCTCGGCCGCTCCCTGCCTGAATCTCTCCTTGGCATCTTGGTTGGCCTATTTTTCCCCCTGGTAATCGCCGCCCAGATGAAAAATCGGCCAATCGGCCGTGGGGACCTCACCTTGCTGGCGGGAATTGGCGCCTGGCTTGGCCCGCTGGCTGTTCTCTGGGTTCTGGCCCTGGGTGCGGGCGCGACACTATTTTTTTGGCTCATCGACCGCGCCGTCCGCGAAGGGTCCGCCGCACGTTATCTTCCCCTCGGACCGGGCCTCTGCCTTGGAGCCCTATGCCTTTCGATCGGGGCCATCGAGCTTGAGGCATCGAGGACATGATCACCAATCCTCGCGCCGTGGTCATCACAGGCGGAGTAGGGTCTGGAAAGTCCACTGCCACTGACCTCTTCGGGGAGTTTGGCGTCAGAGTCGTCGATGCCGATGCAATTGCCCGCGAGGTGACCCTAAGCGGTGGAGAGGCCATCCCTGCCTTGCGGGCAGCCTTCGATGAGACGTTCTTCCAATCCGATGGCGGCCTGGATCGAGACCAATTGCGAACCCACGTATTCAGAGATGCCGACGCACGATCCAAACTCGAATCCATCGTCCATCCGATCGTCGCAAGAATGGCCCGAGAGGCCATTGCGCAGGCCCCCGGACCCTACGTCATCTACAGTGTCCCCCTGTGGTTTGAGCTCTACGGGCACACCCTGCCTGACTGGGTCTGGAGGAGGGTCGTCGTTGATTGTCCGGAAGCCATTCAGAAGCAGCGGGTCAGAGATCGCTCTGGCTGGAGCGATGAAATCATCGACTCGGTGATGCGCCGACAAGCTCGGCGGGATGAGCGACTCACGATCGCTGACCACATCCTTGACAACAGCTCGGGCGTGCTGGAATTGAGAGACCGGGTCGCCGCTCTGCACCACCTGCTGTGTGCAGAAAAAGGCGCTCAAGTCAGCCGGCAATGAATCAGCCATAATGCGGCTATGCAATCAAACCGTTCCCTTGACCCCAGGCAGGCCAGTGGCTCGGTTCAGCTTTTTGAGTTCCCCTGCAATGAGCGCGTCCGCACAATGCTTCGACTGGAGTGCCTCACTCAACGCTATGGTGAACTGACGGCACAGGAGGCACCCTCTGCTCATGAGGCGGCGCTCTCTACGCTGTTCGAACTCTATGACCTTCTCTCGAACCGCAGTGACATCAAGAATGAGTTGCTTCAGGAGCTTGAACGTCAGCGGCAGCAACTCGCCAAATTCGAGGGTCTCCCCGATGTGTCCGGTGATCGTCTCCGAGCAGTCATCAGCGAAATCACCACAATCTTTTCCGCACTCGGCGATGTAAGAACGAGGCTTGGTGGTCATCTCAATGAGCTTGAGTTCCTCATGGCCATCAAGGGAAGGGCGGGGATTCCTGCCGGTAACTGCGGCTTTGATATCCCTTCACTTGCCGTCTGGCTTGAGCGCAGCCCGGAGCGGCGTCGCGACGCCCTCAATGAATGGCTCGGGCCCCTTCAGCCGCTGCTCGATGCAGTCGAGTTGGGGTTAAAACTGCTTCGCCAAGGGGCCTCACCAATGTCCTACGTCGCGCCCCAAGGTAGTTTCGAACTCAGCCTAACGGGACAGCAGGTTCGGTTGATACGAATTGAGTCCCAGGATGCGCGCGAGCTTGTCTGCGACGTGAGTTCAAACAAGTACGTGGTCGCCCTCCGTTTTCGACAACTCAGTGAGGACCTGCGTCTCACACCTCTGCAATCCGAGGTGAACTTCGAAATGACCCTCTGCGACTTTTAGTCCTGGGGTTGGTCGAGTCGAACCCGTTCAATGGCAGGGATGGTTGCGGGCAAGGTGGGGAAAGGATACGACTGCACTTTTCTAGTCTCCAGCCAATAGAGTTGTTGGCCCTCATGGGCTTGGGGATCTCTATTGCCCCAGGCTTTTATCCAATAGAAACTTAGATGAACCCGCGCATGCGGGTAGTCATGAATGCTCGACCAGGCGTGACTGGGGGCGGTTGCCTCGATGCCCAACTCCTCTAGCAACTCTCGAACCACCGCTTCAGCGGGCGTCTCGTTTGGCTCAATCTTTCCTCCCGGCAGTTCCCACCAACCCGCATAGGGCTTATCGCGCGGTCGGCTGGTCATCAACAGCCGGCCATGCCGATCAATAATCAACCCGGCGGCGACTGCCAGTTCAATCAAGGTTCGCGCCGCTCGAGAGCCAGTCTTTGGCGAAGGCCATCGCCACTCTTCCAGACCGAGAGCCTCGCGAAGTCGCCCAAGCAAGTGCCGGTAGTCGGGCCACCTCAATCTGCTCGGGCGTACCGCCAAAAACCCGCAACCAGTGCCGAACAATGTCTAAATAGTGGTCCTGCGAGAAACTGTGAAAAGAGACCCAGAGGCCAAAGCGCTCCGACAGCGAGATACGCTCCTCTATGGTCTCTCCCGGGTGAATTTCCCCGTCCTCGTCGGTGTGGGTCTGCAGGTTGTCTCGCATCGACTCGGGCATTAAGTGACGTCGATTCGACGTTGCATAAATGAGGAGATTCTCGAGTTGGGCCGACAGACCGCCATCCAAAACTGTCTTCAACGCCTTATAGGCCGCATCACCCGTCTCAAACGAGAGGTCGTCGCAAAAGACGATGAACCGCTCGTGTCGCCCCGCCACCCGCTTGGCAATCTCCGGCAGATCCACCAGGTCCGCCTTGTCGACTTCAATGAGCCGCAGACCATCCTTGGAGAACTCGCTCAGACAGGCGCGAACCAGTGAGGACTTTCCCGTTCCTCGAGCGCCGGTGAGAAGGACATTATTGGCAGGCAGACCACGAACAAACTGCTCGGTATTCCGAACCACTCTTTTGGCCTGTGTCTCAATGTGGCAAAGATCCTCCAGGGCAATCAATGCGACCCGCTCCACTGGCTCTAAGTAAGCCATGCGTCCCAAGAAGCTCTGCCGCTGCACCCAACGAAATGCAAGTTGTTTGGCGAAGTCTATTTTTGGAGGCGGGTCTGGAAGCCATGCCTCGATTCTCTCGAGCAGATGATTGAGTCGATCCATGGGACTATGGGGCTAGGATCGATAATCCGCGTTGATGGAGACGTAGTCGTGGGAGAGGTCACAAGTCCAGACCCTGGCATCCGATTCCCCCCGCCCGAGTGCAATGCGCACTGTGATCTCTTCTTCTTTCATTACGGATTGACCGTCCTCCTCGCGATAGCTTGTCGCACGTCCACCCCGCTCGGCCACAAGTACCCCATTGAGCTCGACAGAGACTTTGGATACATCAAGACCCTCAACCCCGCTGTATCCGATGGCGGCAAGAATTCGGCCTAGATTCGGATCAGAGGCAAAGAAGGCTGTCTTGACCAGGGGCGAATGGGCCACTGCATAAGCCACCTGCCTCGCCTCCGCCCTTGAAGTGGCTTCCACTGCATCAATGGTGATGAACTTGGTTGCACCCTCTCCATCCCGAACAATTGCCTGGGCAAGGTCTTGACAGACGGCCAACCAGGCGGCGGCGAATCTGTCCCAGTCTGCGGTTTCCCTGGATACATTGACACCGCTGGCGCCCGTGGCGATTCCAATAAAGGAATCGTTGGTTGATGTATCGCCATCGACCGTGATGGCATTAAAGGAGTCGTCGGCGCTGGTTAGGAGCAAGCGGTGCAGATCTTCGCGAGAGAATCTGGCGTCGGTGGCTACAAAGCCAAGCATGGTTGCCATATTGGGTCTGATCATTCCAGCGCCCTTGGAGATGCCAGTAATGGTGACCGGACCATTCGACAGCCGAACACGTCGAGAAACGGCCTTGGGCTGGGTGTCGGTGGTCATGATGGCGTGGGCCGCATCCAGCCAATCACTTGGCTCCGCGCGACTCGCCAGCTCGATTCCAACCCGCAATCGTTCCATTGGTAGCCGCTCAAGAATCACCCCGGTGGAAAAAGGCAAGACTTGGCTCGGATGAAGACCACAAGCCTCTGCCACCCAACCACAACTCGTTCTCGCATCTTCCAGGCCGGCGGCACCCGTGCCCGCATTGGCGCAGCCCGTATTGATCAGTAAGGCTCGAATGGGCTGGCCCGACGCTAGGTGGCCTCGACAGACTTGCACGGGCGCCGCACAGAAGGCATTCCGAGTGAAAACCCCTGCGACTGCACTTCCTTCAACGAGGCGCATCAAGAGAAGGTCGCGCCGCCCCGATTTTCGGATTCCTGCAGAGACCGAGAACAAGTCAAGGCCTGCGACAGGAAGAAGTTCGTCTCGTTCGGGAAGGGGGAGTCCAACAGGCACCGGGATCTCCAGGTGGCCCCTCTAGGCCAAGGCTCCGTGGCAGTGCTTGTACTTCTTCCCCGAGCCACATGGGCAAGGGTCGTTGCGCCCCACCTTGGGAAACTCCCGGCGAACGGTGCCGGCTATCTCTGGGCTTTCCTGGTCTTTCCCAGCCGGACCCTCATTGGGGAGTGATTCCTGATCGTTGAAGTCTGCGTGGGTAAACGAAATCTCCTTGGGCAGGCTAGGCGCTGCCTCCGCTGCGGCCTTGGCAGCCTCCTCCTCGGAGCTGATCTGAACCGTGATCAAGACACGGGTCACGTCATCGCGAACGCGCTCGAGTAATTGCTCGAAGAGTGCGAAGGCCTCCCGCTTGTATTCTTGCTTGGGATCTTTTTGGGCATACCCACGAAGATGAATGCCCTGGCGCAAATGATCCAATGCGGCCAAGTGCTCTCGCCAAGCATGGTCGATGTGGTGAAGAAGCATTGAGCGCTCGAACTCCAAGAACGCCCCAGGGGACAGCATGGCCAATTTCCCGGAGTAGGCATCGTCCGCAGCGCGGCAGACACGCGCAACCAAGGCCTCATCGTCGAGTTCTTCGGCCTCTTCGAGCGCAGTACGCAACTGGGCGTCGATCTGGTAGTCGGCAAGCAGTGTATTGGCGAGCCCATCGATGTCCCATTGTTCTTCGATGCTTTCGTGGGGGATGTAGCGCCGGGCCACCGAAGTCAGGCAGCCATGGCGAAGTCCCCGAAGGAAATCAGACAGGTCTGTCGATTCGAGGATCTCGTTGCGCTGTAAATAGATGATTTGACGCTGCTCGTTGGCCACGTTGTCATATTCGAGCAGTTGTTTGCGGATATCAAAGTTTCGGTTCTCGACCTTGCGTTGGGCACTCTCGATGGATCGCGAGACCATGCCTGCCTCGATGGGCTCACCCCTGGGCACCCCCAAGCGGGTCATAATGGCCTTCATCCTCTCGCCAGCAAAAATTCGCAGCAGCGGGTCATCCATCGAGAGATAAAAGCGCGACGAGCCCGGATCGCCTTGGCGACCGGCTCGGCCACGCAATTGGTTGTCGATGCGACGCGACTCATGCCGCTCAGTGCCAATGATGTGAAGGCCGCCCGCAGAGATGACACTGTCATGTCGCTCCTGCCAGGCTTGTCGAAGCTTTGACTCCTCTTGCGATC
>JBJOGU010000032.1:0-11173 GCA_046048075.1 Pseudomonadota bacterium | reverse complement strand
TACCCACGACCCTTCTCAACACGGGCCTGTAATTCAAGTCGAACGTCATCGGAGAGGTGTGCAATCACATGCTCAGGGTTGAGGATGGTGACATCGTGGGGAAGATCGAAATCTGCTGCAGTAACAACACCCGGGCCTTGCTTGCGCAGGGACAACAAGACGTCGCCCCGGCCTTCAAGGCGAAAGACCACCCCCTTCAGATTCAAAAGGAGGTCGACCACATCCTCTTCCATTCCCTCAATGGTGGAATACTCGTGGACAACGCCAGCTATTTGGACCTCGGTGGGCGCATAACCCTCCATTGACGAGAGCAAAACACGACGAAGCGCGTTGCCAAGCGTATGGCCAAACCCGCGCTCAAAGGGCTCCATGACAATCTTTGCCGTGTTTGTGCCTGTGGGTTCGACCTCAATGATGCGGGGCTTCAGAAATGCATTCAGCATGTCGTTCCTTCTCTATCGATCGATTCAATTAGCGGGAATAGAGCTCAACAATGAGACTCTCGTTGATCTCTGCCGACAGGTCGGAGCGATCGGGTGTCTGTTTAAAAACACCCTCCATCTTTTTCGGGTCTACCGTGACCCATCCCGGAAAGCCGTTTTGCTCGGCCAATTCCAGTGAGGCGATGATGCGGGCCTGGCCGCGGGATTTCTCCACGATCGAGACGACATCGTTGGGCATCACTTGTGCCGATGGGATGTTGCAGGGCCTTCCGTTGAGGAGAATGGCCCGGTGGCTAACGAGTTGACGGGCCTCCGAACGAGTGGAGCCGAACCCCATGCGGAAGACAACATTGTCGAGTCGAGATTCCAGCAGCTTGAGGAGGCTCTCGCCAGTGTTTCCCTTCCTCTTTGATGCCAAAGCAAAGTAACGGCGAAATTGGCGCTCAAGCATTCCATAGATGCGCTTGACCTTTTGCTTCTCGCGAAGCTGCTTGCCGTAGTCCGAAGTGCGTGCACCGGAGGTGCGTCCGTGCTGACCGGGTTTGCTGTCTTGCTTACACTTTGATTCAAGCGAGCGACGAGAGCTCTTTAAGCCGAGATCGGTGCCTTCCCGACGCGATAACTTACAACGAGGACCAACATAACGTGCCACTTCGATTCCTTTTCGAAAGCCGTCCCTTTTCAGGGGGACGAAGTGTTCGGAGCACTCCGAACGGTGGACTTAAAACAAGGCGAACCTTTGAAGGATCGCCACCCTTAAAACTTAGATTCGACGACGCTTTGGGGGCCGACAGCCATTGTGTGGAACCGGTGTCACATCGGAGATCTGAGTCACCCGCATTCCCAATGAGTTGAGGGCGCGAACAGTGGATTCGCGACCCGGTCCTGGGCCCTTAATACGGACCTCAATATTCTTCACTCCACACTCGAGGGCCACTCGGCCTGCCGCCTCCGCCGCCACCTGGGCAGCAAATGGCGTACTCTTGCGACTGCCCTTGAAGCCTGCGCCACCAGAGGTTGCCCACGAGAGGGTGTTTCCCTGACGGTCGGTGATGGTGATGATGGTGTTGTTGAAGGAGGCATGAATGTGCGCAACCGCGTCGGTTACGTTCTTACGAACCTTCTTGCGAGTGCGCTGCCCAGATGCGGATCCAGCTTTTGCCATGTCTTGCTCCTAGCCTTATTTCTTCAGAGTAATGCTGCCCTTGCGAGGGCCTTTGCGGGTCCGTGCATTGGTGCGGGTTCGCTGCCCACGCACAGGAAGACCCTTGCGATGGCGCATGCCGCGATAGCAGCCGAGGTCCATCAAACGCTTGATGGACATCGAGACCTCACGGCGTAGATCGCCCTCCGTCGTAAACTTTCCAACTTCGGAACGCAGCCGATCGAGTTCGTCGTCGGTCAGGTCCTTGACTTTCTTAGACGGGGACACACCGGCTGCTTCGCAGATCAGGCGAGCACGGGGCCGACCGATACCAAAAATGGCGGTAAGGCCAATCTCAGCATGTTGGTGACTGGGAATGTTGATGCCTGCAATACGTGCCATGCGATGGTCTCCTTAACCTTGCCGCTGCTTGTGACGGGGGTCGGTGCAAATCACACGAACCACGCCATGGCGTTTAATGATCTTGCAGTTGCGGCAGATGCGCCTAACCGATGCGAGTACTTTCATGATCGATCCTCTTACTTTCCGTTCAATAACTTAAGCATTCTTTACTTCGCTCTAAATACAATTCGAGCCCTGGTGAGGTCGTAAGGCGTGAGCTCCACAGTGACTTTGTCGCCAGGAAGGATACGGATGTAGTGCATGCGCATCTTTCCTGAGATGTGGCCCAAGACCACATGTCCGTTTTCCAACTTGACGCGAAAGGTTGCGTTGGGAAGGTTCTCCACAATTTCGCCCTGCATCTGAATCGCATCGTCTTTGGCCATCAGGACGCCATCCCGCCCTTAAAGTTGGCCTTTTTCAAAAGACTCTCGTACTGCTGAGACATGACGTACGACTGCAGTTGCGCCATGAAGTCCATCGTGACCACCACAATAATCAGCAGAGACGTGCCACCGAAGTAGAAAGGCACGTTGTATTGCAGGACGAGGAACTCGGGGAGAAGGCAGACCAAGCTGATGTAGATGGCGCCCACCAGCGTCAAACGCATGAGAATCTTGTCGATGTAGCGAGCCGTCTGATCGCCTGGGCGAATTCCTGGAATGAGCGCACCGCTCTTTTTGAGGTTGTCGGCTGTGTCCTTGCTATTGAAGACGAGGGCGGTATAGAAGAAACAGAAGAAGATGATTGCGGCTGCGTAAAGCGCGATGTAAAGAGGCTGCCCGGGTGAGAGCGAGGCGGCCATGTCTGAGAGCCAGCGCATGTTGCCCTCGGGTCCGCCACTAAACCAAGAGGTTAGGGTGGCCGGGAACAGGATGATGCTCGAAGCGAAGATGGGAGGGATTACACCAGCCATATTGAGCTTCAGCGGCAGGTGCGAGGTTTGGCCTTGATAAATTTTGTTGCCGACCTGGCGCTTGGCATAGTTCACCAGAATGCGACGCTGTCCGCGTTCGACGAAGACCACGAATGCTGTTACGGCAACTACCAGCACCAGTATGAAGAGCATGATCAAAGCGCTCATAGACCCCGTGCGAACCAGTTCAAAGAGGCCCGCCAGCGCTCCTGGTAGTCCAGCGACAATGCCGGCGAAAATGATGATGGAGATGCCATTGCCCAGACCACGCTCGGTGATTTGCTCTCCCAACCACATAAGAAACATGGTTCCGGTAACCAGTGAGACGACCGTGGTGAACCGAAACATCATGCTTGGATCAATCACAAGCCCTGGCTGGCTCTCAAGTGCGACGGAAATGCCAATGGCCTGCACAATGGCCAGCACGACTGTGCCGTAGCGTGTGTACTGCGTAATCTTGCGGCGACCTGCCTCGCCCTCTTTTTTCAAGGCCTCGAGAGTCGGTGAGACCACGCTCATGAGTTGCATGATGATGGAGGCGGAGATATAGGGCATGATGCCCAGGGCGAAAATAGTGAAGCGAGAGAGCGCCCCGCCCGAGAACATATTGAATAGGCCCAGAATGCCCCCGGCCTGGGACTGAAATAGTTTCGCCAATTCCTGGGGGTCGATACCCGGCACAGGAATGTGCGCACCCAGTCGATAAACGACCAGGGCCAGCACCAGAAAAATCAGGCGCTTGCGAAGGTCGGCAAATTTATCGACTTTGGGCAGCATGGATGAGCGATTTGTTTACGTGAATGAGGGGCTGTCGAAGTACGGATCGCGCCTCAGGAGGCCTTGTTCTTGGGCGGTAGTTTGCGAACCTTCTCAACCGGAGTCGGCAGGACAACCGATCCGCCCGCCTTCTCGATTGCAGCCTTCGCGCCGGCTGTTACACCGAGGCCCTTGAGGCTCACTTTTCGACCAATGCTTCCCGAGAGAATGACTTTTGCATGACGCGCCAGTTCTGAAATCACTCCGGCCTGCTTGAGTGCGAGCAGATCAATCTCATCGATCGGCAGCCGGTTGATCTCGGAGAGTCGAACCTCTTCAGTGAAGCGGCCAAATGGCGCGGTGAATCCACGCTTGGGAAGACGACGATGCATCGGCATCTGCCCCCCCTCGAAGCCCACCTTGTGGAAACCGCCAGAGCGAGACTTCTGTCCCTTATGGCCTCGACCCGCTGTCTTGCCAAGACCGGAGCCGATACCTCGGCCCACCCTCTTCTTCGCATGCTTCGCACCCTCGGCCGGCGCAATGGTATTGAGACGCATCGACTCTTTCATGACTGACCCTCTACGATCTGAACCATGTATGAAACCTTGTTGACCATGCCGCGGACAGCGGGGGTGTCTTCGAGAACCCGGGTCTGGCGAATCTTCTTCAACCCCAAGCCGAGCACCGTTGCGCGGTGGTCGGAGCGCGTGCCCACAGGGCTCTTGGTGAGCTTGACGGTAATGGTGGATTTGGCCACTTGTTACTCCTTAACTCAGGATCTGCTCAACGGAGAGGCCACGCTTGTTGGCCACTTCGCTGGGCGTCTGCATGCGCTTGAGACCATTGATGGTCGCGCGCACCATGTTGTAGGGATTGGTTGAGCCAATACTTTTGGCGACGACGTCGGTCACGCCCATGACTTCAAAGATGGCCCGCATCGGGCCGCCAGCGATGATTCCTGTGCCTTTGGCAGCCGGGGAAATGAGCACTGTGGAGGCGCCATGTTTGCCGGTAACGGTGTGATGGAAGGTGCCGCCCTTGAGAGGCACGCGCACCAAACGACGCCGGGCTTCATCCATCGCTTTCTGAACCGCCACGGGCACCTCACGGGACTTGCCCTTGCCCATACCGATACTTCCATCGCCATCGCCCACCACCGTGAGAGCCGCAAAACCAAGAATGCGGCCACCTTTGACGGTCTTGCTCACACGGTTGACGGCGATCATCTTTTCCCTCAGCCCGTCATCGCGGTCTTCGGTGGTTACTCTTGCTTGCATCTTTGCCATAAAGCTTTTCCCTGTTTAGCTTGGTTCGCTTAGAACTGCAGACCGCCCTCACGGGCAGCATCGGCGAGTGCCTTCACTCGGCCGTGGTAACGAAAACCGGCGCGGTCGAAGGCGACGGATGAAATTCCTGCGGCCCTTGCCTTCTCGGCCACACGCTTACCAACCAGCGCTGCAGCGGCAACATTCCCGCCTTTGCCGGTCTGACCGGCCAAGGCCGAGCGCACCTCCGCCTCAAGGGTGGACGCGCTGACCAAGACCTTGGCGGATGCACTGTCGGTGATCGTGGCGTAGATGTGCAGATTGGTTCGGTGGACTGAGAGTCGGAGGACGCGGAGTTCGCGAATCTTTGCGCGGGCCTGTCGGGCTCGGCGTAGTCTTGATGTGGCTTTATCGGTTGTCATGGCAATGGGTCCCTCGATTACTTCTTCTTGGTTTCTTTGATGATCACAACCTCATCGACGTAGCGCACGCCCTTGCCCTTGTATGGCTCGGGAGGACGGAAGGCGCGCACTTCTGCGGCCACCTGACCAACCCGTTGCTTATCGATTCCCTTGATGATGATTTCAGTCGGGGTGGGTGTCTCGGCCTTGATTCCCTCGGGTAGGGCGTAATCAACCGGGTGAGAGAAGCCCAGAGAGAGATTGAGTGTCTTGCCCTGAGCAGCCGCCTTGTAGCCCACACCCACCAGGCTGAGCTTCTTCTCAAAGCCCTTTGAGACACCTTGCACCATATTCGCAACGAGCGCACGAAGCGTTCCGCTCATGGCCTTTGCATGGCGACTTTCATCGGCAACCTTGAAGGTCAACCCACCGGATTCCTGTGAAATGGCTACCTCACCGGTTAAAGGCTGTGCGAGCGAGCCAAGAGGTCCTTTGATGACAATTTTTTCGCCGGAGAGTTGTGCTTCCACACCAGACGGCAATGGAACGGGGTATTTGGCAATTCGTGACATGGTCTGTGTCTCCTTACGCAACGATGCCAATGACTTCACCACCCATGCCGGAGGCGCGCGCCTTGCGATCGGTCATGAGCCCACGAGATGTCGAGACAATCGCGACGCCCAGTCCGTTCATCACGTTGGGGATGGCCCCGCAACCGCGGTAGACCCGAAGACCAGGTCGCGAAACGCGCTCTATCCTCTCAATCACCGGGCGGCCCGCGTGATACTTCAGGCTGATCTCGAGGTCGGCCTTCGCGCCTTGCTGTTTGATTTCGAAGCCATCGATGTAGCCCTCATCTTTCAGGAGGGTTGCAATGGCCACCTTCATCTTTGAAGAAGGCATGTGTACCGAACGCTTTTCAACCCGCTGCGCATTGCGAATGCGGGTGAACATGTCGGCGATGGGATCGTTCATGCTCATGCTTGAGACCCTTTTACGTTAACTCTTTGGTGTTGTTTCAGTGAATTACCAGCTGGCCTTGGTAAGGCCGGGCACCTCGCCACGAAAAGCGGCCTCCCGAATCTTTGCGCGTGCAAGGCCAAACATCTTGAATGTGCCTCGGGGCCGCCCAGTGACTTGGCAGCGATTGCGAATACGGACGGGGCTCGAGTTGCGGGGTAGCTTCTGGATCGCCAGGCGTGCCTCGTAGCGCTCTTCCTCTGTCTTCGACTGGTCGTCGATGATTGCCTGAAGGGCCTTGCGCTTGGGCGCAAATTTTTCAACCAACGCAAGGCGCTTTTTTTCGCGGTTGATCATTGAGAGTTTTGCCATGCTCAGTCCTATTAGGATTTGAAAGGGAAGCGGAAGGCCGCAAGCAGGGCCTTGGCTTCGTCATCGGTCTTTGCTGTAGTGGTGACGCTGATATTCAAGCCACGCACGGCATCAACTTTGTCGTACTCAATTTCGGGGAAGATGATTTGCTCTTTGACGCCAATGTTGTAGTTGCCTCGGCCATCGAATGCCTTGCCGGATATGCCGCGGAAGTCGCGGACCCGTGGCAAGGCAATGGTGACAAAGCGATCGAGGAACTCGAACATGCGCGTGCCACGCAGGGTGACCATGCAGCCGATGGGATAAGCCTCGCGAATCTTAAAGGCAGCGATGGCTTTCCGTGCTTTGGTGACCACGGCCTTTTGGCCCGCTATCTTGGTCAGGTCGCCCACTGCGTTTTCAATAATTTTCTTTTCGGAGACCGCCTCGCCGAGCCCCATATTGAGCGTGATCTTGGTTAGACGGGGGACCTGCATGGCGCTCTTGTAGCCAAACTTGGCCATGAGCTCTGGGGCCACCTTTTCCTTGTAGAACTCCTGCATGCGTGACATGTTCTTATCCTTCAGTGACGTGCCGGTTATGCCGCCGGGCTCGGAATGGGGGACTTGTTCGAGGCGAAGACGCGTTGTTTGTCACCTTCATCGCCCCGCTTGATTTGCACCCGATCTGCCTTTTGGGTCTCGGGATTGAAGATGGCCACGTTCGACTGATCGATCGGCATGGCCTTGTCAACGATTCCACCCTGCACTCCCTTCATGGGATTAGGGCGTTGGTGCTTTTTCACAATGTTGATGCCCTCAACCACCAAGTGGCTGTCATCGACGCGACGAAGGACGACACCCCGTTTGCCCTTGTCTCGGCCAGTAATGACGATGACCTCATCGCCTTTTCGGATTTTGTTCATTGTTTCGCTACCTTTTGCAAAT
The DNA here is from genome assembly GCA_046048075.1 of Pseudomonadota bacterium. Taxonomy (GTDB): domain Bacteria; phylum Pseudomonadota; class Gammaproteobacteria; order Burkholderiales; family Burkholderiaceae_A; genus Hahnella. The sequence goes on along the minus strand of JBJOGU010000032.1, from coordinate 3,585 downwards.
CAATCAAAGAACCTCGGGTGCGAGAGAGACGATTTTCATGAATCGCTCGGTTCGCAGCTCTCGGGTCACAGGTCCAAAAATTCGAGTGCCGATGGGCTCCAATTTTGTATTGAGCAGGACGGCGGCATTGCCGTCGAATCGAATGAGAGAGCCATCGGGACGGCGAACACCCTTCGCCGTGCGAACGACAACGGCGTTGTAGATCTCGCCCTTCTTGACCCGACCGCGCGGGGCCGCGTCCTTGATCGAGACCTTGATGATGTCACCCACACCTGCATAGCGGCGTTTGGAGCCCCCAAGCACCTTAATACACATTACTGAACGGGCGCCGGTATTGTCGGCGACGTCCAGACGCGATTGCATCTGAATCATGCTGATTCCTTCATTCAACGAGTCAACAGCGGAAGGTCCTGCTCCCAACTTTTCTGAGTCGAATCGAATGCATGCCAAATCGGCTTGGCTTGCATTTAACTCGGCGCCGTTTCGAACTCCAACCGACGCTTTTCAGCCAGTTTTGGGCCCGTGTTCAATAAACGCGGGGAGAAAACTACGAAACCGGTAATTCTATCCTACAAAAGTCTGTTCTTTTCAATTTTCTAAATGCGCCCGAGTCCGGCTGGTTAGACCACCACTGCCTTGGCCACCAGTTTGGTGACAGTCCATGACTTGGTCTTTGAAATGGGCCGGGTCTCGGCGATTTCAACCGTGTCCCCCATTCCAATACCGTCTTGCTCGACGTGGGCGTGGTACTTCTTGGATCGACCGATAAACTTGCCGTACATGGGGTGCTGTATGCGTCGCTCCACCAAGACCGTGACCGTTTTCTGCATCTTGTCACTGACAACACGGCCCACTAGCGTGCGAGTGAGTGAGGGCTGTTGGCTCATGCGGCTTTCCTCTGGCGAATAATGGTTTTCACCCGGGCAATCTCACGGCGAACCCGCGACATCTGGGCGGTGTTGCTGAGTTGTTGGGTGCCATGCTGCATGCGTAGGTTGAAATGTGCGCGCAGCAAAGACTCGAGTTCCTGGCCAAGTTCGGCATCTGACTTGGTTCGAAGTTCTGACGATTTCATCTTGTTCTGCTCCTATCGGCCCACCTGACGGACGACAAAAGTCGTCGACAAGGGTAGTTTTGCGGCCGCAAGCCGAAATGCCTCTCGCGCCAGAGTCTCGTCCACGCCGTCCATCTCGTAGAGGACTTTGCCCGGCTGAATCTCGGCAACGTAGTACTCGGGGTTGCCTTTTCCGTTACCCATTCGAACCTCGGCCGGCTTTCGAGAAATTGGTTTGTCCGGAAAAATACGAATCCAAATGCGGCCACCTCGCTTGATGTGGCGTGTCATGGCGCGACGGGCGGCCTCGATTTGGCGGGAAGTCAAGCGACCACGCGCTGTGGCTTTTAGGCCAAACTCACCGAATGAAACCGATGCTCCACGGGTCGCTAGGCCGGTGTTTCGGCCCTTCTGTTCTTTGCGGTACTTGCGACGTGCTGGTTGCAGCATTTCTAACCTCTGTTAAGTGCTTTAGTTGGAGGGCTTCTCGGCAGCGGCCGCGGAAACCTTTCGCACACGTTTCACGGCGGGCTTGGGCGCGTCGGCGGGCTCACCCTCGGCCTTCGGTTTCTTCGCAGCAGGCGCTCGACGCGTCTTTTTTTCTTCCTTTGGCTCTGCCACGGGGGCGGCCTCTGCCACAGGGGCGTCGCCACGTCCAAGGGTATCGCCTTTGTAGACCCAAACCTTCACACCGATGATTCCGTATGTGGTCGATGCCTCGGCAAAGCCATAATCAATGTCTGCGCGGAGGGTATGGAGGGGCACGCGGCCCTCCCGATACCATTCGGTTCGAGCAATCTCTGCGCCATTGAGGCGGCCTGAGCTCATGATCTTAATTCCCTGGGCGCCAAGTCGCATTGCATTTTGCATTGCCCGCTTCATTGCGCGGCGGAACATGATGCGCTTTTCGAGCTGCTGAGTGATGGACTCGGCGATGAGCTGTGCATCGACCTCAGGCTTACGAATCTCCTCGATGTTCACATGCACGGGAACACCCATCATGTTGGAGAGTTGCGTCTTGAGGGCCTCGATATCCTCGCCCTTCTTGCCGATAACCACGCCAGGGCGGGCACTGAAAATGGTGATCTTCGCGTTCTTGGCCGGGCGCTCTATGAGGACCCGCCCAACCGCAGCACTCTTTAGGCGACGCTTAAGGAAGTCGCGGACTTGGATGTCCTCGTTGAGCATCTTGCTGTAGTCGCGGGGACTGGCGTACCAGCGGGAAGCCCAGTTGCGCGAGACTACGAGGCGGAATCCGGTGGGATGTATTTTCTGACCCATGTTCTATTGGTCCTTAGTTTCCGACGGTGACGCTGATGTGACAGGTGGGCTTCTCGATACGAACTCCACGGCCTTTCGCGCGGGCAGAGAAACGACGCATCTTGGTTCCGCGCTCAACGGTGATAGCAGTGACCTTCAACTCATCGATGTCAGCGCCATCGTTGTGCTCGGCGTTTGCAATGGCCGACTCGAGAACCTTCTTGACGATGCCGGCGGCCTTCTTGGGCGTAAAGGTCAGCGTGTTGAGCGCCTGCTCGACGGGCTTGCCGCGGATGAGGTCGGCCACAAGGCGACCCTTTTGGGCCGAGAGCCTGACTCCTCTGAGTTTTGCTGAAGTTTCCATTGGGATCCTTGTCTCTTCGGCTTGGCTTACTTCTTGGCCTTCTTGTCGGCCGCATGGCCTTTGAAGGTGCGTGTTAGGGCGAATTCACCAAGCTTGTGGCCGACCATGTTGTCGCTGACATAAACAGGCACGTGTTGCTTGCCGTTGTGAACAGCGATGGTGAGGCCAACAAACTCGGGGAGGATGGTCGATCGACGCGACCATGTCTTAATGGGTCGCTTGTCTTTGGACTCCACTGCGATCTCCACCTTCTTGAAAAGATGGTCATCGACGAAGGGCCCTTTTTTTGCGGAACGTGCCATGTCTGTCGCTTTCCTCTAGCCTTATTTGCGCTTGTGACGGCTGGTCACAATCATTGAGTTAGTGCGCTTGTTGCGGCGCGTCTTGTAGCCCTTGGTGGGAGTACCCCATGGGCTAACCGGCTCACGGGCCTCGCCCGTGCGACCCTCACCACCACCGTGTGGGTGATCGACCGGGTTCATTGCCACGCCTCGGACGGTGGGGCGAATACCTCGCCAACGAATGGCGCCCGCCTTGCCAAACTGACGAAGGTTGTGTTCGCCGTTGCTGACTTCGCCCATGGTGGCTCGACACTCAATATGCACCCGACGAATCTCGCCGGAGCGCAAACGAACCTGGGCGTAGCTCCCTTCTCGGGCCAGAAGTTGAGCGCTGCCACCGGCCGAGCGGGCGAGTTGGGCGCCTTTTCCTGGCAGCATCTCGATGCAGTGAATGGTGGATCCGACCGGGATGTTGCGAATCGGCAGGGTATTTCCGGGTCTAATGGGCGCCTCCGAACCGTTCATCAGCTCGGTACCCACTTCGATGCCCTTTGGGGCGATGATGTAGCGGCGCTCACCGTCGGCATAGCAGAGCAGCGCAATGTGGGCGCTGCGGTTGGGGTCGT
>JBJOGU010000031.1:0-7362 GCA_046048075.1 Pseudomonadota bacterium | reverse complement strand
ATAACCCCTCTGCTAAGATCCGGCATGTTTCCCCCCACAAGCATTCCCCACACATCCCAATAGAAAAGGGGCATTCAAATGGAAATCAAACACATCCTGTTGGTCTTTATCCTGGTCGTTGGCGTATTCATGCTGGCCAACTGGTACAACCGCCCCAAGAGGTAATTGCAAATGGCTACTTTTCTTTTTGTGATGGGCATCCTGCTGATCGTTGCCCTGCCCACTGTTCACCATTGGTATCTTGAGAACAACAAAGGCGTTCAAAGGCGCGTGGCTCGGCACCATGCTGAGTTATTTGGTTTTGGTTACACCATTGTTGCGGGCGCTGCGCTGATCGGCATCCTGCACTGAACACAGCCTTTCACTGAGTCGCTGCCAGCGCTCAGTGAAACGGTCTCGTTAGGTCTGCTTCTGCGCCCGCAGGGCCCATCGCCATAGCGTCGATGGATCGGCGGGAATCATCAGAAGACCGTGCTCCACAATAGCGAGCACCAGCATTGTCCCCACCAGACTCGCTCCCACCACCACATGCATCGGTGCGCTCTGATCGAGCGCCACCCACCAGATCCATGCCGCCACACCACTGGCCACGGCCACACTCAATGGGAACAAGGGATTGAAGTTGCGCCTAGAAAAATAGGTGAGCAGGTAATGCAGCCGAACAGGCAGGAAGGACTCATAGAAGTTCTTCACGCCCAAATAGATATTGAGCTTGGCACTCACTCGCATCAGCCAGAGAACCAGATAGGTTCCTGCCGCCGTGGGGTTGGGTGAGTCCATCGCGGGCATCACCACCGCAATGGCGAGCACCACCAAGGCCAACTCATGATGGGCAATGGTCTGGAATGCTAGCCAGAATCGACGCGCACCAGTGGCATTCGGACAGGGCCCACGGTTGGGACCCGTGACCACCCCAAGAAGAAACGCCACTTCTTGCCAGGCCCAGACCAAGAGTGCCGAACCAAACCCCAGGTACGCACCCCAGACTGTGGGCATCTGCGGTGTCACCGCCGCCCCATAGAGACCGATAAATAGACCCACCGTGGCCCAGAGCAGCACACGGCGCTCGCCCGCCTGCGTGGTCATCACCGATCGAAGCACCAGCCCTGTCGCGAGCCACCAGACGGCCAGACTCACCAGCAGGGCCAGCAGAACGGTCATCACCAGCTCGGTGCCATGCGTATCTGAGCCGGCAGTTCTTCTCGATGGACGGGCAAGAAGAATAGACGCGCAAAGACCAAGGCCGACTGCGCTGCACACCATCCTTGGGTGATCTTGGCGGCAAGACCGCCCTTCTCTTTGGCGGCATCGACGCGTGTCTGCAACTCACAGAGACGATCGAGGCCGGCACGGAACTCCGGCAGGTCGTAGCGCAGCGTGACCGGAAAGACCTGCTTGGAAATCTCGGATGTGATCTCAAAAACGCGCAAGCCGTAGGCCGATGGGTCCAGTCCCAGCGCCTTGTGCATCTCTGGCCGCGTGTGGTCACGCACATACATGGTGGCGAAGACGGCCAACTGAAAGAAGCGCATCCAATAGAGGTTGCGGCCTTTGAGCAGCGCAGGATTCGCACGCATCATCAGGGCAAATGCTTCACCGTGACGGAACTCATCGTTGCACCACTTCTCGAACCACAGGAAGATGGGATGGAAGCGCAGCTCGGGGTGCTTTTCGATTTGTCGATAAATCGCAATGTAGCGGGCGTAGCCAATCTTCTCGGAGAGGTAGGTGGCATAGAAGATGAACTTGGGCTTGAAGTAGGTGTACTTCTTGGCCTTGGTCAGAAACCCCAGATCAACACCAATACCGAAATCCTTGAGCCACTGGTTGATAAAGCCTGCATGGCGTGACTCATCGCGGGCCATATAGCCAAAGACATCTTTCATGTCTTGGTTCTTCACCTTTTTCTTGAGTTCGGCGTAGAGAACACATCCTGAGAATTCCGAGGTGACCGAACTAATGAGGAAATCACTGAACTCTTTGTAGAGCGCGGGTGGCAGGTCTTCGATCTTGCTCGCCATATCGGGGGGGCGTGTGAAGTGCTCGTCGTTGTTGTCCGCAGCGAACTCGGCCATCAGGGCATCCCACTCTTCGCGAACAGAGTCAACCGAGATAGCGTTGATGGCCGCATGGTCGGTGGTGTAAAAGCGCGGCGTGAGCATGGTGTCTTGCTTGGCCTTTTGAGTGGCCTCGTTGGGACTGCGATCGCGCACGGCGTGCGAACGATCCACAGTTGCCGCGGCTTCAGCGGCTGCAAAGGTCTCTTGAAACTCTCTCATGATCGATCTCCTTTTGATTCCAAGCGACTCACCGACGGCGAGTCGTACTGCTTGAGGTAACCCAGAAACACACGGGCAGGGTCAGGCCCGAAAGATGTCAGGTCGATGACTCGGCCTGAGACAGGATCGGACAACTCCAATCCATTGGCGGCATTGCGCGAGAGGATGAAGGGTTCGGCCTGCTGGCCTCCCATGCGGAGCCTTGCCTGCGCAAGGGTTCTGAGCACCCCTCGAGCAAAGCCCGCTTCGCCCACAATGGGCTCGAGCATCTCGCCGGTGCGATGATCGCGCACCAGCACATCGCCGCCAGGGCCGTCGGCAAACACCAATGCCCGCGCCTGCAGATGGGCCACCACAACGCGAGCGGCCTCTTGACGGGCGGCTTCGCGCTTATTCGCAGCCGAGACTCCAGCGAGCACAATGGTGGTCGTCAAGAGTCCCGCAATCGCCAGAAGAGGCCATCCTTCCACACGGGGGCGAGAGACAAGGCGGTCACTCATGCAGGCAATCTCGAATCGCTGGCGGCTGCATGATCGGCCTGCGCCATTGGGATTGGTCGACTCGATTGATGCGACTGCTGATACGACTGGGCATTGCGCCAGGCGGACTCCAATATGGCGGCCACCGACTCCAAAGCAGGCAGTGCACGCATCATCGGCTGAGGATGCGACAGGCGCCATGGCCGTGCATGCGGCCAGAGGTGCGGATAGGCAATCTTGTCTTCTTCGAGTAGATCGATGCAGATCTCACCAGCCCCGTTCGGAAGCCTGCGAACGTCGGCCGATCGAACCCGATTCAGCGGAATGTTGAAACTCAGATTGAGCACAATTCCGATGCGAAAGACGAGTCGTCGGTCGGTGATGGTGTAGACCGTGGTCTTGGCCACCAAGACAGACATCGCCCAGAAGAGCAGCAGGCCCAGCGCAAATAGAGGAGCCAGCCATGTCGAGGCGCCCAATGCCGCCGCCCATGAGCCCGTCTGCTCCCACTCGAGTGCCGAGCGCACCAGCAAGATGAGCAGGAAGTAAAAGGCAATGCCTCGGCCATGAAATACATGGCGAAACACCAGAGCGGCCACGGGACTGCCCTGCCAAAGAAGCCGCTCGTTGGCTGGCAGTCGCTCGGGCAATCCGTACTCGGGCTCGAACTCGTGCTCGTGCGCGTGGGTGGTATGGGCGTGGTGTCCAGACATATTGCTTACGCCAGAGGGTCGCGCCGCTGAGGCGTTGCGAACAAGGTTCCCGCACCGAAGTAGGCCGTGACCTTCTCTTCTTCGAGCAGCGTGATGGAGTCCATGCTCTTGATTGAGGGGACGCCCTCGAACTGGCCTGCGAGGATGGCCTCGACAGTGATTCGATTGCCCTTGATGCGATCGCGATGCACCCGCGAGAAGTTCATGGGCAGCAGCACCCGACGACCGCCCGTGGTCTCGACTTCAAAGTAGCGAATCATGTGTTCGGAGCGATCGACCCAGACCTCAACCACCTTGCCCGCCGATTGCTTGTCTGCACCAAAGACGGTGAGGCCGCGGGGGTCGAGGTCTTGGTGCGCCAGTGAGAAACCATCGCCCGCTGCAATGCGCAGGGGAACAATCTTGTGGGCCCCATCGACCGTGCGATCGGGTGAGTCGGCGCGCAGCGTGTAGGCGCCGGGACCAATGTCGGAGGTCATGGGGTCGCCCTGCGGCTCCAATCCAAGCCCGGGAAACGGTGCAATGGGCTTGCCCTTTGGGGCAGGCGCACTGCGATCGCGATCGTGCGGCGCGGTGAAGTCGCCATGGAATGCGGTTTTGTAAGTCTTGGGTGCGGGCATGCCCGCCCAGCCGCTGTCCTCACGTGTGGTGCCATTGGGCCGCTCGATGATCAGCGGGAAGCCCTCACGCTTGCTCTCGATGGTGAGGTAGTAGACCAGGCCCGCGAAGAATATCCAGAATAGATACAAGACCAGTTGTGCAACATCCACATAGTCTGTAATTGCGCCAGTTCCCATTTTTTTCTCCTTTGCTCAGAACGTCCTAGCTGGGGAAGTCAGCCAGTCCAAACTTCTTATCCGATGGCGCTGCAGCCCGCATGCGAAAGACAAGGGGCCCCAATGCAATCAGGGTGACAAACAGCAACAACAATTCAATCTGATAGACGGCCGCATAACCCACGCCCACGGAAGAGAGCACGGTGCCCAGTTCGCCCGAGGCCGCAAGGCCCGAGACCAGATCACGGATGGCACCGCCCATGGCAATGGCAATGCCTGTGCTGGTGGCATGGACTGCACCCCATGCGCCAATGGCCATGCCCACATGGCCCTGGTTATCGAGGGTCATGGCCGCGGCCAGGGTGCCAATAGAGAAGAGCCCGCCACCGAGTCCAATCAGGAAGGTGCCCAGGCGAAAGAGTCCACTCGAAGCCATGGGCTCGGCGAGGATGACCATGGCAAATGCAAAGAGTCCGACCACGGCGCCAAGTGCGGCCACCCAGTTGGCGGGCCAGCCATTGCGAAGCCACTTGGCCGACATTAAGAATGCAAGCAAGGCCCCACCGGCAAGCAATACCGTTAAGAAGCTGGTGGCCGAGACCGAGAGACCCAACACCTCTCCACCATAAGGCTCGAGGATGATGTCTTGCATGGCAAAGGCCATGGTGCCCATGGCCAGGGCAAACAAGAAGCGCCGATTGCCAGGCACGGAGACAAAGCCCGACCAGGCCGAACCAAATTGCTCCGGCGAGCCCACGGCCTTGGTCTGTCCCGGCCGCCGGGGCTCTTGCTTCCAGAGGGCAATCATGTTGAGGATGAAGCCGATGAATGAGGCGGCCTGCACCACTTGGATCAGTCGGAACTTGCTGAACTCTTCAAGAAGCGCACTGAAGACCAGTGCACTGACCAGCATGCCCAAGAGAAGCATGGTGTACATGAGTGCGACCATGCGCGGGCGTTGTTCCGGTTCGGCCAGATCGGTGGCCAGTGCGAGTCCGGCGGTTTGAACGGTTTGCGCACCCAAGCCAACCAGCAGGAATGACAAGGCCGCGCTGGCTGGCCCAATCCAGAGTGGCCAATGGGTGTCCCCCGAGAGAAGAATGAGTGCGAAGGGCATGATGGCAAGCCCGCCGAACTGCAGCAGACTGCCTGTCCAGATATAGGGCACGCGCCGCCAACCAATGGCCGAGCGATGGGTATCGGACTTGAAACCGATGAAGGCGCGCAGCGGTGCGACCAGTACCGGAAGGGCCACCATGGCAGCAACCAGCCATGCCGCCACACCGAGTTCAACAATGAGCACACGGTTTAGGGTGCCCACCAGGAGTGCCGTGGCCATGCCCACCGAGACCTGAAAGAGCGAGAGCCGAAAGAGCTTGCCCATGGGCAGACTTGCGGTGGCGAGATCTGCAAACGGCAGCATGCGCGGGTCGACACGCGACCAACGCTTGGGGTTGAGCAGGTCGAGCAGAATCATCGGCGAATCAACTCCAGGGCCTGCGAGGTATAGAAGCCTTTGGAGACCCGCTCGGTACGGCCAATGCGCCAGTCGCTGAGTTTGGGCGATTGGGCCAATGCCTTTGCAAGCCAGTCGAAGCGAACCGGAACAATCTGCGGCGATCGATCGGCCCTGGGAAATAGTCGGCCCACGGTCATCATGGCCATGAGAAGTGGGTTGCTCGGTGCAAAGGTAAAGACCATCGAGGCCCGCACCCGCGGGGCGAGTGCCTCGAGTGCCGTGACCGCATGAATGGGCGCGTAGTGGATGAGCGAGTCCATGGCCACGACATGTTCGAATTCACCCAACGATGAATCGAGCATGTCGCCCGATAGAAATCGAACAGACCCCGCCCCGATATCGTTGGGCATACGTTGCTCGGCGAGTTCAACAAGGGTGGGCGAGAGGTCGATGGCGGTGACGCGTGCACCCATGCGTGCAAGGTCGACCGCCAGCAGGCCGGTGCCGCAGCCGGCATCCAATATGCGCGCCCGGGCAGCGGGAGCTACCCACATGGCAATGAGGTGACGCATCTGTTCGCGACCCGCACGCACTGTGGCACGAATGCCGCTGACCGGCGCATCGGAGGTGAGCCGCGCCCAGGCGTCGGCCGCCGTGCGATCGAAATAGGTCTCGATCTTTTCGCGCCGCTCGATGTAGGCCGCCTCTTGCATCAATCGAATCCCAGGAGGTCGAAGATTTCCCGGTCTTTGAGAGACTCGGGGGCCAAGGGATCGGTACCCGCCCAGAGGCGTGCAGCCAACCGCAGGTACTCCTCTTGCACGGCCTCGAGTTCGGGCGATGGCTCCATCTCAAACAAGGTCGACTTCTTCAGACGGCTGCGACGAATCACATCGAGGTCGGGGAAGTGGGCCAGGCGGTTGAGGCCCACGCGATCGCTGAACTTGTCGATCTGGTCCGTCTCGGCACTTCGATTGGCAATCACACCGCCAAGCCGCACTTTGTAGTTCTTGGCCTTCGCACCAATGGCCTGAACGATTCGGTTCATGGCAAAGATGGAGTCGAAATCATTGGCCGCGACAATCAGTGCGCGATCGGCATGCTGAAGTGGTGCTGCAAATCCACCGCAGACCACGTCGCCCAAGACATCGAAGATCACCACATCGGTCTCATCGAGCAGGTGGTGCTCCTTTAAGAGTTTGACGGTCTGCCCCACCACATAGCCACCGCATCCGGTGCCCGCGGGCGGGCCGCCGGCCTCGACACACATCACACCGTTGTAGCCGGTGTAGACGAAATCCTCGATGCGCAACTCCTCGGGGTGGAAGTCCACGGACTCGAGCACATCGATGACCGTGGGCATGAGCGACTTGGTCAAGGTGAAGGTGGAGTCGTGCTTGGGGTCGCAGCCGATCTGCAGCACCCGCTTGCCCAATTTTGAGAAGGCCACCGATAGATTGCTTGAGGTGGTGCTCTTGCCGATGCCACCCTTGCCGTAGACGGCAAAGACCTTGGCATTGCCAATCTTTAGGTTGGGGTCGAGCTGCACCTGAAGACTGCCCTCGCCATCGGGCGGGGACGAGGCGCGGCGAATTTCTGAAAAGGGAACGCTGACGGTATTCAAGTGGTGGCTCCCTGGGGCATGACGCCCTCGAG
>JBJOGU010000030.1:0-2577 GCA_046048075.1 Pseudomonadota bacterium | reverse complement strand
TTGGCGTTGAGGTTGTCCCCGTGCTCAATAAGATCGATCTTCCTGCGGCAGACCCAGACAACGCCATTGCGGAGATCGAGGACGTGATTGGTCTGGCGGCCGATGACGCCATTCGCGCCAGTGCAAAGACGGGCGAGGGGGTTCGCGAGATTCTCGAGATGATCGTCAAGCGGATTCCGTCGCCCAAGGGCGATCCAGACGCCGCCCTGCAGGCACTCATTATTGATTCTTGGTTCGATAACTACGTGGGTGTCGTCATGCTCGTGCGGGTTGTCAATGGCACCCTGCGCGCCAAGGAGAAGATTCTGCTCATGGCCACTGGAACCACCCATGTGGTCGAGCAGCTGGGCGTCTTTACGCCAAAGTCTGTCAACAAGGAGTCACTCTCGGCGGGCGAGGTGGGCTTCATCATTACCGGCATCAAAGAGCTCAAGGCGGCCAAGGTGGGCGACACCGTCACACTTGCGCAAAAGGCCTCTGCTGCACCACTGCCCGGTTTCAAAGAAATCAAGCCGCAGGTCTTCGCGGGACTCTATCCGGTGGAGTCCAGCGAGTACGACATCATGCGCGATGCCCTCGAGAAGCTTCAGCTCAACGATGCAGCCCTTCAGTTTGAGCCCGAGGTCTCGCAAGCCTTGGGCTTTGGATTCCGTTGTGGTTTCTTGGGGCTCTTGCATATGGACATCGTGCAGGAGCGGCTCGAGCGCGAGTACAACATCGACCTCATCACCACGGCTCCCACGGTGGTTTATCAGGTCTTGCTCAAGGACGGCAGTCTGATCGATGTTGACAATCCATCGAAGATGCCCGAGCCGGTGAAGATCGAAGAGATTCGCGAGCCGATTGTCACCGTCACACTCTTTATGCCTCAAGACTACGTGGGGGTGGTCATGACACTCTGCACCAGCAAGCGTGGGGTGCAGACCAACATGAGCTATCACGGCCGCCAGGTGAACCTCACATATGAGATTCCCATGAACGAGATCGTTCTCGATTTCTTCGACAAGCTCAAGTCGGTCTCGCGTGGGTATGCCTCGATGGATTACGAGTTCAAGGAGTACCGGTCATCCGATGTGGTGAAGATGGACATTCTGATCAATAGTGAGCGGGTCGACACGCTCTCGGTCATTGTCCACCGTGCCAATGCCCAGTCGCGCGGCCGAGAGCTTGCGGCCAAGCTACGAGAGTTGATCCCTCGGCAGATGTTCGATGTGGCGATTCAGGCGGCCATTGGCGTCAATATCCTTGCGCGCGAGAACATCAAGGCCTTGCGCAAGAACGTTCTGGCCAAGTGCTACGGTGGAGACATCACTCGCAAACGCAAACTGCTTGAGAAGCAGAAGGCGGGCAAGAAACGCATGAAACAGGTGGGAACCGTAGAGATTCCCCAAGAGGCCTTCTTGGCCATACTAAAAGTTGAGGACTAGAGATTAAAGGGCCCATGCAACCATGAATTTCGCGCTAATCCTCTTCCTCGCCTCACTCGTCACGGGCATCTTCTGGGTACTCGATCGACAGGTCTGGCGCCATCAACGGCCCGCGGGTGCGCCACGGCCCGGGTGGCTCGAGTACACCGCTGGATTCTTCCCAGTGATTTTCGTGGTGTTTCTCGTGCGCTCTTTTCTTTTCGAGCCATTCAATATCCCCTCGGGGTCGATGATTCCGACCCTACGCATTGGGGACCTGATTCTGGTCAAGAAGTACAGCTATGGCATTCGCGTTCCGGTTCTCAATACGCTGGCCATTCCCACGGGGCTGCCGCAACGCGGTGATGTTGCGGTGTTTCGCTACCCCAAAGACGAGTCGGTCGATTACATCAAGCGCATTGTGGCCATTCCCGGCGACCGCATTGAGGTGGCGGGCAAGCAGATCTCGGTCAATGGAAAGGCAGTGGAGCGCAAGGATCTTGGCATCTTTGCGGATGCCTCCTCGAGTCGTCCGGCCCGACTCTACGAAGAGTCGATCGATGGTCGGCGCTATCAGACACTCAACGACGAGGGTGCCCCCGAGTTCTTTTTCATGGAGGCCTTTAGTCACCGTGAGGCCTGCGATCGAACAGTGAGTGGTATTCGCTGCACGGTACCGGCGGGGCATTATTTCGCCATGGGGGACAACCGAGACAACTCAGCAGACAGCCGCATATGGGGCTTCGTTCCCGAGCGCAATCTGGTGGGGCAGGCCTTCATGATTTGGTTTAATTTTGGTGAGGTCGTCTCTGGCCGCTTCGATCGATTGGGGTTCTTCGAGTGACAGAACTCGAGAAGCGTCTTGGCTACACCTTCAAGGATGAGGCCTTGTTGCGACTCGCGCTCACCCACCGCAGCCATAGCCAGCCACACAACGAGCGGCTTGAGTTTCTCGGCGACAGTGTTCTAAACCTGGCCGTCTCGGGTTTGCTTTATCGAGAACTCGATCAGTTTGCCGAGGGCGATTTAAGCCGGGTGCGCTCAAGTCTGGTTCGACAGCAGGCCCTTCACGATATTGCCAGCACTTTGCAGCTCAACGAGCAGCTCTTGTTGGGCGAGGGCGAGCGCAAGAGTGGTGGCCTGCGGCGCCCATCGATTCTTGCCGATGCAC
>JBJOGU010000029.1:0-5255 GCA_046048075.1 Pseudomonadota bacterium | reverse complement strand
AACCACTTCCGGGGGCCAAGGGTCTCGACTTCTTCGATGCCCGACAGGCCGTCGATGAGATCGCGCCGGGCGCGTACGACCGACTGCCTTACACATCGAAGGTGCTTGCCGAGAACCTGGTTCGCCGATGCGAGCCGAGCGCACTCAGAGACAGCCTGAGGCAGCTCATCGAGCGCAAGCAAGACCTCGACTTTCCCTGGTTCCCCGCGCGCGTGGTCTGCCACGACATCTTGGGGCAGACCGCGCTGGTCGATCTCGCGGGTCTTCGCGATGCGATTGCGGCCAAGGGCGGTGACCCAGCCCAGGTGAACCCTGTGGTGCCCACCCAGTTGGTGGTGGACCACTCACTGGCAGTGGAGTGCGGGGGCTTTGATCCGCAGGCATTCGAGAAGAACCGCGCCATCGAGGACCGACGCAACGAAGACCGTTTTCACTTTATCAATTGGACCAAGCAGGCCTTCGAGAATGTGGACGTCATCCCCCCGGGCAATGGCATCCTCCATCAGATCAACCTCGAGCGCATGTCACCCGTGATTCAGGTGCGCGATGGTGTGGCCTTCCCCGATACCTTGGTGGGCACCGACAGCCACACCCCCATGGTCGATGCCTTGGGTGTGATTGCCATTGGGGTGGGTGGCTTGGAGGCCGAAAGCGTCATGCTGGGACGGGCCTCTTATATGCGGCTGCCCGATATCGTTGGGGTCAAACTCAATGGACGCCCCCAGGCCGGCATTACGGCCACAGACATTGTGCTTGCGCTCACTGAATTCCTGCGCAAGGCGAAGGTGGTCTCGGCCTACCTGGAGTTCTATGGCGAGGGTGCCGATGCGCTCTCACTGGGCGATCGCGCCACCATCTCGAACATGGCACCCGAATATGGGGCCACCGCCGCCATGTTTTACATCGATGCGCAGACCATTTCTTACCTGCGGCTGACCGGACGGGACGACGCACAGATCACCCTGGTCGAGAATTACGCCAAGCAGACCGGTCTCTGGGCAGATCAGATGCAAAACGCACAATACGAGCGTGTGCTGGAGTTCAATCTCTCGACGGTGGTGCGAAATATTGCAGGCCCCTCGAACCCACATAAGCGCGTCTCGACCGCGGAGCTCGCTAGCGCAGGAATCACTGGGTCGTACACGCTAGAGCCCGGCCGCATGCCCGATGGCGCAGTAATCATTGCAGCCATCACCAGCTGCACCAACACCAACAACCCCCGCAACATGATTGCTGCAGGCCTTTTGGCGCGTAATGCCAACCGGCTCGGCCTCACCCGCAAGCCCTGGGTGAAGTCTTCTCTGGCGCCGGGCTCCAAGGCCGTGCCGCTCTACCTGAAGGCCGCGGGGCTCATGCCGGAACTGGAACAACTCGGCTTTGGCGTAGTGGCCTTTGCATGCACCACCTGCAACGGCATGAGCGGTGCCCTCGATCCAATTATTCAGAAAGAGATCATCGACCGCGACCTCTATGCCACGGCGGTGTTGTCGGGGAATCGCAATTTCGACGGGCGCATCCATCCCTATGCGAAGCAGGCCTTCTTGGCCTCTCCGCCACTGGTTGTCGCCTATGCCTTGGCCGGCACCATTCGCTTCGACATCGAGAAGGATTCCTTTGGCACCGATGCGAAGGGCAATCCCATCCGCCTCCGAGACCTCTGGCCCTCCGACGAAGAGATCGATGCAATCGTTGCGAAGGCGGTGCGACCCGAGCAATTCCGTGAGGTCTATGAGCCCATGTTCAAGCTTCGCGTTGAGACCCATGCACAGAAGACCAGTCCCCTCTACGACTGGCGTCCGCAGAGCACCTATATCCGCCGTCCACCATACTGGGAAGGGGCACTTGCGGGTGAGCGAAGCCTTAAAGGAATGCGGCCACTGGCGGTGCTGGGTGACAACATCACCACCGACCACCTCTCACCGAGCAATGCCATCATGGCCGACAGTGCGGCCGGCGAGTACCTCTCCAAGATGGGCCTGCCCGAGGAAGACTTCAACTCCTACGCCACCCACCGGGGTGATCACCTCACCGCCCAGCGGGCCACCTTCGCCAATCCCAAACTCATCAATGAGATGGTTGTGGTCGATGGCAAGGTCCAGCAAGGTTCACTGGCCCGTGTGGAACCCGACGGCAAGGTGATGCGCATGTGGGAGGCGATTGAGACCTACATGAATCGACGCCAGCCACTCATCATTATTGCGGGTGCTGACTACGGCCAGGGCTCATCACGGGATTGGGCGGCCAAAGGCGTTCGGCTCGCCGGCGTCGAGGCCATCGTGGCCGAAGGCTTCGAACGGATTCATCGCACCAATCTGGTTGGCATGGGCGTGCTGCCCCTGGAGTTCATGGCAGGCACCACACGGCAGACCCTGGCCATCAACGGCACCGAGACCTTCGATGTCATTGGCGATCGCCAACCGAGGGCCGAGCTTACACTCGTTATTCATCGCCGCAACGGCGAATCGGTGAAGCTTTCCGTCCGCTGTCGCCTCGATACGGCCGAAGAGGTTTCCATTTATGAGGCCGGTGGGGTTTTGCAACGATTTGCACAAGATTTCCTCGAGGCCAAGGCGGCCTAAGCATGGCCCGCACGTTCGCACAGCAGCATCGTATTCCGGCCACCTACATGCGAGGCGGCACCAGCAAGGGCGTCTTCTTCTGCCTCGATGAGCTGCCCGATTTTGCTCGCAGTCCTGGGCCTGCAAGAGACAAACTCCTGCTGCGTGTCATCGGAAGCCCCGATCCCTATTCCAAGCAGATCGATGGCATGGGCGGCGCCACCTCGAGCACGAGCAAGACGGTCATCCTCTCCAAGAGCAACCGGGCCGGCCACGATGTCGATTACCTCTTTGGGCAGGTCTCCATCGATTCGGCCTTCGTTGACTGGAGCGGCAATTGCGGAAACCTCTCTGCTGCGGTTGGGCCCTTTGCCGTTCGCAAGGGCCTCATCGACCCCAGCCGCATTCCACAGAATGGAGTGGCCACAATACGAATCTGGCAAGCCAATATTCAGAAGACCATCGTCGCCCATGTTCCCATGGCCAATGGCCAGGTCCAGGAGTCGGGTGACTTTGAGCTCGACGGGGTGACCTTCCCCGCCGCCGAAGTTCAGCTCGAGTTCATTGATCCCGCGGCCGAAGAGGAGGGTGCAGAAGGCGCCATGTTCCCAACCGGCAATCTCATCGACGACCTCGAGGTGCCCGGCATTGGCACCCTAAAGGCCACCATGATCAACGCAGGCATTCCCACGATTTTCGTGGAGGCCCAGGCCATTGGGTACACCGGCGCGGAACTGCAAGATGCGATCAATGGCAATACCGAGGCACTGGCCTTCTTCGAAAAGATACGAGCCCATGGGGCCGTGCGAATGGGTCTCATTAAAACGCCCGAAGAGGCCAGTGGGCGGCAACACACACCGAAGATTGCTTTCGTGGCCAAACCCGCCCCCTACACCGCATCGAGTGGCCGATCCGTGGAGGCCTCAGATGTTGACCTCCTCGTTCGGGCTCTCTCCATGGGCAAGCTTCACCATGCCATGATGGGAACAGCGGCTGTGGCCATCGGTGCGGCCGCGGCCATTCCCGGCACGCTGGTCAACCAGGCCGCTGGTGGGGGGCGTCGCGATGCAGTCCGATTCGGTCATCCATCCGGAACGCTTCGGGTCGGCGCCCAGGCGCAATACAAGGATGGCGAGTGGACCATTACCAAGGCCATCATGAGTCGAAGTGCACGCGTTTTAATGGAGGGATGGGTCTTCGTGCCCGTGGAACAGATTTAAATTGCATCGCCCAATGCGCAGCCCAGCCATTTGGTGAACAACAAATAGGGCAAGGAGACAACCATGGCAGTGGCATACGCAAAGACAAAGCTGGCGGGGGTTCACGCGCAGTCAATTCAATCTCAATCGCGCGAGGCATTCTGGGGTGAGCAGGCGGCCCTGATCGACTGGTTTGAGAAGCCGAGCCAGGTCCTGGATTTCTCCACGCCACCATTCGCACGTTGGTACGTGGGCGGCAGAACCAACCTCTGCCACAACGCGGTCGATCGACATCTCAAAGACCGCGCCGGCCAGAAGGCCCTGGTTTACATCTCTACCGAGACCAACGAAGAGCGGATCTATACCTTTGCCGAGTTGCACCAGGAGGTGCAGACTATGGCGGCAGCCATGCAGTCTCTTGGCGTGACCAAAGGCGCGAGGGTGCTTATCTATATGCCGATGATCGCAGAGGCTATTTTCGCAATGCTCGCCTGCGCGAGAATTGGGGCTGTCCACTCGGTGGTCTTCGGCGGCTTTGCAGCCCCCTCACTGGCAGCGCGAATAGACGACGCCACACCTGTATTGATGATCTCATCGGATGCCGGCATGCGTGGAGGCAGAGAGGTGCCCTATAAGCACTTGGTCGACGAGGCGTGTCGGCTCTCGAAGTCACCTCCGGCCAAGGTCCTGCTCGTGAATCGGGGGCTTGCGCCGCTCGAGTTGGTGCCGGGTCGAGATGTCGAATACGGCCCCTTGCGCAAGCAACATGCAAAGGCCAGCGTGCCCTGCGAGCCCCTCCTGTCCACAGACCCGAGTTACATCCTCTATACCTCTGGAACCACGGGCAAGCCCAAGGGCGTGCAACGCGATACCGGTGGTTATGCCGTGGCACTGGCCGCCTCCATGCGCCATATCTATGACTGCAAACCCGGCGAGGCCATGTTCACCACCTCCGACATCGGCTGGGTGGTTGGCCACTCTTACATTGTCTACGCGCCGCTCATCAACGGTTCCACCACCGTCGTCTATGAGGGCCTGCCGATTCGCCCCGACCCCGCAGTCTGGTGGTCCATTGTCGAGAAACATGAGGTCACCACCATGTTCTCCTCACCCACTGCCGCGCGTGTGCTCAAGAAGCAAGACCCAAGCTTCATGACACGCCACAACACCAGCAAGTTGCGCCGACTATTTCTAGCGGGTGAGCCACTCGATGAGCCCACGGCACGTTGGATTTCCGATGCCCTTGGCGGCGTGAAGATCATTGACAATTACTGGCAGACCGAGACCGGCTGGCCCATTTTGTCGGCCCAACATGGCATCGATGTCACCGAAACAAAGTTTGGCAGCCCGAGCTTTCCAGTCTATGGCTACGACGTTCGCCTCATTGATGAGTCGACTTTCAAAGAGGTGGGCGCGGATGAGAAAGGCATGCTCTGTATCGCGCCGCCGCTTCCTCCCGGCTGCCTGCAGACGGTCTGGGGCGATGACGATCGCTTCG
>JBJOGU010000028.1:0-4831 GCA_046048075.1 Pseudomonadota bacterium | reverse complement strand
GACTGCAATTTTTGTGGAAGGCCGGGGGACCAGGCCTGCCATTGGGTCTTGAGGCGGTCGGGCGATCGAGCAGCGCTTGGTTCATTGGGCCCCGCACTCGGTCCCGCATTCGCCTGAGGAGGGGCCGTGGCCGAGGCCTTCGGGTACAGCCACACCACGCAGCCGGCACCCAGAAGCATGAGCGCCACCAGGGCACCCCTTGCCAGACCCGATGGCTTGCTGGACTGGCCTAGGAGTGAGGCGCGCTGAAGTCGGCCCCAGGCCCAGAGGGCAAGGCCCAGGCAGACAGTGGCCATTAGCAGAGACAGTGTGGCGTTGGACCCCTGCTGTTGATTGAAGACCCAGATGAGCCAAGCCACAGTCGCCAGCATGGGGAATGCCAGGAACTGCTTGAAGCCCTCCATCCAGGGCCCGGGCTTGGGCAGTCTTGCCACCGCAGCCGGCCAGGAGCCCAAGATGAGATAGGGGGTTGCCAGCCCCAAGCCGAGAAACGCGAAGACAGACATGGCCTGCCAAACCGGTGCGGTGGCTGCATAGCCCAAGGCACCACCCATGAAAGGCGCGGTGCAAGGAGAAGCGACCACCACCGCGAGCAGGCCCGACAAGAATGCTCCTGACTTGCCGGAACGATGGTCAAGTCCACCGAGTTGCGTGAGCCTACTGCCGAACTCAAAGCCGCCCAGAAGGTTGATTGCAATGGCGCTAAAAAGAAGGGCGAGTCCTGCAACCACCCAGGGGTTCTGGAGTTGAAAGCCCCAGCCCACGGCCTCGCCCGCCGCCCGCAGTCCAAGCAGCAGGCCTGCCAAAGCGAGCATGGCCACCAATACCCCAGCCGTAAAGAGCATGGCGTGGAGCCTTGCCACGGTGATCGAACTGCTGCTCTGGCTAAACGACAAGACCTTCAAACCGATCACCGGAAACACGCAGGGCATGAGGTTGAGGATGAGGCCCCCCAGCCATGCCAGGGCCATGGCCACTGCCACCGAGCCAATGGCAAGGTCGGCCGGTGCGGGCTTTTCCTCCTCTGCGGTTCGCCCGGGTGAGACCAGTCCAATCGACGCGGGCGCGACACCCGGTTTGAGTGCCCATCGGAGCGACTCGCTGCCTTGAACCCAGACGGCGTTGAGGCGCCCGGATTGGGAGATGGCCTCGATCGAGCGTCGAGAATTCTCGGCGAGCGGAATCTCAAGTCGCCAGCCCCCATCGGTCCTGTGAAGCGCTTGCGCTGCCGCTGGCCAGACCAACTCCTCGGTCTCAACAAATAGGTAGCCCCCTTGGCGTTGCTCTGCGTCGCCGCGTCCCCAGACCAACAACTTCCTCTGCTCTGGCAGGAAGGCAAAGCCTTGGCCCCCGTCATTGAAAATGGGCAAGCGACCCAACTGGGCTTCGAGGGCCGGCCATTCCTGGCTGGGCTTGGCCTCGTTGCCCGATTTGAGCAGTGGCAATTCAATACTCAACTCCGCATCGCCAGGAATGCAGACGTCTTTGCAGACGAGCCAGTTGGCCGTCGCAATCAACTCGACCGAGTTGCCTGCACCAACATCCGAGGGAATGTCGACTGTTTGAATGAGGAGTACTTCGCCCTCGAACCCGTAACTCGCCAAGGGCCCCACTGGAATTCGCTGAGGCGCCGGCCAGGCAATGGGTGAGGCCTGCAAGGTCGGCCCCGACGCCAAGCGCCACTCGATCGATGTGGGCAGCCCAGAGTCGCCCGGGTTCTGCCAGTAGGTGTGCCAATGCGGGTCATGCCGGATGCGCAAGGCCATTCGAGCCTGCTGACCGGGGACAACGCCACTCTGGGCTGAGAGCAGGGTGACTTCAACATGGTCGACCCGAAGGGGCCCCGGGGAAGTCGATATGGCCCGGGGTCCTTCCCCAGCGGTTTGCTGCGTGAGTCGATTGAGGAGGCCATCACCCGGGGAGGCGGTCTGGGCCCAGGCCAAGCTGGCAAGAATGGGCCCAGAGACAGCTAGGAGTGCGATGAGGAGTCGGCGAGCAGGGTTCATTCCTCGGGATTATCCCTGCCTCTCGTTGTAATATCCGCGACATGGTTGAGGAATTGCAGGCTCTTGAGGAGCGGTTCAAGTCACTTCAGAGGTTGGTGGAGAGACTCCGAGCCGAAAACCAGTCTTTGCGGGGGTCGCTTGCGAATTCCGAGGCAACGGCTGCTTCGCTTCGCCGCCAAATCGACCAGGCCAGCCAGCGGCTCGAGGCCATTCTCAATCAGAAGCCAGACGAAGGTCGTCCATGACACGCAAGACGCCAGAGCAGTCGCGCAATGTGCCCGAGCAAGTCGAGGTCATGATCATGGATCGAACCTATCGGCTCGCCTGTCCGCCTGCCGATCAAGAGGTGCTTATGGACTGTGTCTCTTTGGTGGATTACCGAATGCGTCAGGTCAAGCAGGCAGGCAATTTGGTGGGCACTGACCGAATTGCTGTCATGGCCGCGCTCACCCTCGCTCGTGAGGTTCTCGCGGCCGGCAGCTACTCGGCCGGCCAAGATTTGGCGCCTGCAAGAGTCAAGATTCAGCAGCTCATCGCACTGGCTGACGAGATTCTGGTGCCGCAAGATAAGTTATTTGAATAGGGAGTTGGTTTTATGAGTCAAGCGCTGGCGGGCGTTCGCGTCCTCGACTTCACCCATGTTCAATCGGGCCCGACCTGCACCCAGTTGCTTGCTTGGTTCGGGGCAGACGTCATTAAGGTGGAGCGACCTGGTGTTGGCGATGCGACCCGCGGCCAGCTGCGCGACATCCCAGGAGTCGACAGCCTCTACTTCACCATGCTCAACCACAACAAGCGTTCGGTCACCATTGATACCAAGCACAAGAAGGGCAAAGAGGTTCTTGAGAAACTGATCAAGGCCTGCGACATCATGGTCGAGAATTTCGCACCCGGCGCACTCGATCGGATGGGGTTCACCTGGGAGCGGATACAAGAAATCAACCCTCGCATGGTGCTCGCGTCCATCAAGGGATTTGGGCCCGGACCCTACGAGGATTGCAAGGTTTACGAGAACGTGGCGCAGTGCACGGGCGGCTCGGCCTCGACCACCGGATTTGATGATGGTCCTCCGACAGTCACCGGCGCTCAGATTGGCGACAGTGGAACCGGCCTGCACTTGGCCTTGGGAATTGTGGTGGCTTTGTACCAGGCCAGAGAGACCGGCCAAGGTCAGAAGGTGGCCGCACCGATGCAAGACGCGGTCTTGAACCTCTGCCGCGTGAAGTTGCGTGACCAGCAGCGACTCGATCGCACGGGAGTGATGAAGGAGTATCCGCAGTACCCCAATGGTGAGTTTGGTGAGGCGGTGCCCCGGGCGGGCAACGCCTCGGGGGGCGGGCAGCCCGGCTCCGTCCTCAAATGCAAGGGCTGGGAGACCGACCCCAACGCCTATATTTATTTCATTACCCAAGAGGCCGTCTGGGAACCTATTTGCAACATCATCGGGAAACCGGAGTGGGTCACCGATCCAGATTACGCCACCGCGCCTGCCCGGCTTCCCAAACTCAAGCAGATCTTCGAGGTCATTGAGCAGTGGACCATGACCAAGACCAAATTCGAGGCCATGGAGATTCTCAACAAGTTTGATATTCCCTGCGGCCCCATTCTCTCCATGAAGGAGATCGCCAACGAACCCTCATTGCGAGAGACTGGCACCATCGTCGAGGTCGATCATCCAGAGCGCGGGCCCTATCTGACTGTGGGGAACCCCATCAAGCTCTCGGCAAGCCCCACGATTGTCAAGCGCTCCCCTTTGTTGGGTGAGCACACCCGTGAGGTTCTTCATCATCTGGGCTATTCGGAAGCCGAGATCGAGGAGATGGTCGCTGAAAAGGTGGTCTGAGGCCTCGGTGCTTGAATGAAGCACTCGCAGTTTGTCGCGGCCTATAAGGCGGGTCATTTAGAGGCCTATGTTCCGCCGGAGCGTGCGGCCGATTTCCTGGCCGCTCGCATGTGGTTGCCACTCATCAGGCTTCCCATATTGGGCTCGGGGGTGGCCCTGGCCCTGATTGGTTGGTATATCACTGGTTTGCTCGTGTTTCTGTTGGGAATGTTCTTGCCCCGCATGATCAAGAAAAACGCAGTGGCCATTTTGATGTACCAGGCCCTGCAAGATGAAGAGAGCTACCAAGATTTTCTGGCTGCCGGGGTCCTGCAACTTCCCGACGAATGAGTCAGTCGACCGGCTCCACAGCGACCGAGTTGGGACCGTGGAATCCGGGCCTGCACTCCGACATTCCCCGCCGCTTTCTGCATCTCTCAACCATCTTTCGGCCCGAGAACGTCTCGACTCGCTTGGAGGAGGTCCTTGAACTCCGTGAGTTAACCGGTCTCGAGTATCGAGAACTCATTGTCTTTCGGCCAAGCCGCTTGATCCTTCATGAGGTTCTCATCCGCGTGACGGCCGATTGGAATGTGCCGGCAGGCAATCGAGTGGAGGATCTGGGTCTTAATTTTCGTGCGATGGTCGATGCCATTTACGATGCTGGGTTGCGTGCCGAGGAGGCCCGCATCGAGGCGGAAGTGGCCGCGATCTCCCAAGAGATCGATGCAATTCTTCAACGTGCGATCAATGAGGTGCACGAACAAAAAGGGGCTGGTCACGAGGCGGATGCCAAGCCTGCTGGTTTCTGGCAACGACTGGGCCTCGCTCGCCGAGCATCGCCCCAAGCCCGACCCGCCGTGGCGGCCGATAGTGGCTATTTGGAGCAGACCTGGAGCGATGACGATGATGCGCTCGAGAAGTGGGCTGCCATGCGCAAAGATGCGTCATCGCTCCTCGAGCGGCAGACCTTCTCAGCACTCCTGCGAGTGGTGGCGATTCT
>JBJOGU010000027.1:0-4937 GCA_046048075.1 Pseudomonadota bacterium | reverse complement strand
TAGAGCAGATCAGCTTTCCCGTGGGCTCTCTCATCTCGAGAGCTGGGCAGGTGCCTCTCGACGGAGTGTTAATTACCCAGGGCTTTGCAAGTGTCGTCGTTAATGGGGTGACACATCGACTGGGTCCTGGCTCGGTCATTGGCGTTGCAGAGGGGCTGGCCGAATTGCCGTTGCTCCACACTTACCACGCAGAGACTCCGGTAGAGGCAAGGGTGCTGCCCATTCTTGATATTGAAGTTGCAATGGAGAAATCTCCGCCACGGTTGCGCGGGATCTTCAAACTCTCGCTGGAAAGAATCCTCGGGGAGAGGTTCTTTCAAGTGCGCAATGGCAACTTATTCATGAAGAACGCGAACTAGGTCGAACATGCGAGAAGTTCATTTCAAAGCAAACGAGACCATCTTCCACAAGGGCGATGCGGCAGAGCACTTCTACATCATCGCTCAGGGTAAGGTGGAGGTCTTCGATCCAGACACCTCATACTCGGTGGCTGTCATTCCGGCGGGAAGCACCTTTGGCGAGCAGTCCGCCCTTGGATATGGTGCAAGGAATTTGTCGGCTCGCGCCCTCGAAGACACGCAGTGTATTGCTCATCCGGCTGCCATTCTTCGCGACCTCATCGCCCACGAGTCGGGCACAGTCACCCGTGGACTCGAAATGCTGCTCTTGCAACTGGAAATGCTCAACCACCTTCACGCCCAGGGTTCTGATATTCAGCCGTAGCGCAGGCGAGACTTCATCGCGCGGGTATCACTGCCTGCTGCCGGAGAACACGCTGAGGTCGAGAATTCGCATCATCGTCATCCTGAAAATGCCTTTTAGGCCGGCGTTTGCGTTTGCTAGCGAAAGCACCAGCGGCTTGATGGGTATGCGCAGAACAAGAACTCGACCGGCAGCGACAGCATTGGCTCGGGCCGTTACATTGCCCACGCCCTCCGCAACGTTGATGACTGAGCCCGGCCCTAGGCGGCAGGCCCCCATCTCTGGTGTGGTGTTGAATACCGTTCCCTGAAGAACAATGAAGCCCTCCGAGGGGTAGTCACCTGCGCGAACCAGCTGTTGACCGTCGCCCAGGGAAATTGAGGCGAGCTGGGCGCCTGCAATAAGCCGAAGCAGCAGAAGCTCAGGTGTCGAGAGCTTTGCCCGATTTGAGACATTGTTGAGGAAGAGCCCAACCGAGAAAGGATTGTTCTCGGCTGCAAGTTCAGCCGCGATACCTGTTAACTCGAAGGAAGGATTCTTCATCGACTTTAAGTCGGCCAGCAGGTGGTTGACCATCATGAGTTGCAACAGCATGGCCTCCGTTCCCGGCAGAAGGAGAGACTTCTCCTGTTGGAGTGCCTCGCGGAGTCTCGTGGTGTTGATCACCGCGCACTCGGTTGGCTTCAGGGCTCGGGCAGATGCACCACGGACCCCACCGACGAGCAAAGACTGCTCTCCGAAAGAGGCGCCGGCGCCGAGCATGGCGATGCGCGCATGACTCTTGTCTGGATCGTAGATCTCAACGCCTCCGGCGGTGATCATGAACATGGACTCCGCGGGGTCGCCTTTGCGAAAGATTTCTTCGCCTGCATTGAAAGTGGCTTTTGGGAAATCGGACATGGTTTTGCATCGAGATTATTAGACTAGACAGTATAAAATTTATTGCTCGCTTGATAAACCTCTGCGCAACCGGATTGGCCTATGCTCCAGCCCCAAAATGCAACGCCCCACGACATCATCGTAGGCCTTATGTCGCGGTACAGCGAGAGCCGAGATCTTGTAGGTGCTCTCCATTGGGCATTGCCGCGCCTGTTACAGGAGGCCCAGGCCCAGGCGGGTTCCATGTTCTTGCATCGTGCCGAGCGAAAGGAGCTTGAGTGCATCGCATCGGTGGGCCCGGTCGATGTCACGGGCATTCGGGTGGCCGACACGGTTGGAATCGTTGGAGAGGTCTTCTCCAACGCCAGATCAATCTTGGTGGCAGATGCGGCAAGTGATCCTCGCCATCATCGGCAGGTCGATGCCCGCACGGGCTTTAAGACAAAGTCGATTCTGACCGTTCCAGTGCTCTTCGGTGGCCGTGTGTTCGGTGCGCTTCAGGCGATCAATCGGAATGATGCGAGCGGGGTGGCCTGCGCCTTCGAACCAGAGAACCTTGCCTCCTTTGAGTCGGCTGCGGTTGCGCTCGGCGTCGCCTTGCAGAATTTAGAGCTGGCCAATGAGATGCTGCGTCATGAGCTCATCGCCCGAGACGTTCAGGCCGCTGAAGAGACGCAGGCGCACTTATTTCCGTCTACACAGTTGTACTCGCAGTTTGTCGGGCGGGTGCTACCCGCAAGGCGTCTTTCTGGAGACTTCATCGATGTCATGGAGTTCCAGGGCCGGCTTCACATCATTCAGGGTGACGTTGCAGGAAAGGGCATTCCCGCCTCGCTCACAGTGGCCCGTTGCCTGGCACTCTTTCGGCTCTTTGTTCGTCAAGGCCTTCCTCCCAATGGCGTCGCTGCGGCCATGAACGACGAATTGTGCGACTTGGCCGAGAGGCTTGGCTCTTCTGCTGGCTTTGTCACCGCCTTTGTGGGCTCGTTCGACCCTAGCTCAGGCGAGCTTTGTGCCGTGAATTGTGGGCATGGCGATCTCATCCATGCCGACATCGCAAAGAGAACATTCACGCTCATTCCACCCAATGACCCACCATTGGGTGTTCTGGAGTCATCCGATCTATCGTTGCCAGTGATCAATGTCTCTCTGGAGCGCTCGCGGTTTGTGGTCTACAGCGACGGGGTGAGTGAGGGCCGATCCAACGGCGCAGACCTTGGCAGCGAGGGGGTCGGGAGGCTGGTCCTAGAGTCCTTGGAGCTCAAGGCCATCGACGCATTAGAGAAGATCATGGGGCTATTTGAATCAGGTCATTTTGAAACCTCTGATGATGCAACCCTCATGATCGTGGGTCGCTAACTCATGGCATTCAGGCTTCCCGACCTGCAGCAGGCCCCACGTGCGGTCTACGAAGAACTCATCCTGGAGAACCGCCGGAGATCCCGGTCGGTTCCCGAGGTGGGTGCGTTTGCGGCGTCAATTGCACTCGGATCTAGGTTTCAGGCGGAGGTGGTGCCTGGCGACCAAGAAACCCAGTCGTTGTGGTTTTCTTATGAGGCCACATTGAATGAGGTGGAGGCCGACGGTCGATCCAGGGCGAGACGGGGAGAGGAGTTGAGTTATCACAACCGAGCCCATGTTGCCGACTGTCTTCTTGCGCTGGCCTGTTTGCTCAAGCTCGATAATTGTCTAGATGAGAAGTTGAAATTGCTCGGCCTTCTCGTCATGGCCGGTCACGACCTTGGTCACCAGGGGTTCACAAATGAACAGCTGGGTAGTCCTGGTGAGCAGGAGCGCCAGACACTCGCCCGGCTTGCGGAGGGCGCCTGGGCGGGGCTGCCATCTCCTTATCTAGAGTTGGCCTCCCGATTGGTTCTTGGAACGGACCCCGCCGTGGTCATGCATAACCATCAACAGATGCTAGAGACCAAGGAATTCGACGCATCTCGTTTGCTGCAGGTGTATGTCAATGAGGCGGACATTGCGGGTAGCCTGCATCCGGGCTTGGCAGAAGTTCTCACCATGCAGTTGCTTGCGGAGCGCAATCAGGCCGTAACCAAGAGCGCAGCAGCAGGCCTTTATCGAGATTTTCGCCGCAAGGCGATGGTCAGCAGCGCAGCTGGCCGCTTGTTGTTTGGTCATGTCTGATCTGCGGGTTCTTGTTCCCGGGAAATCGTTCGACTTAGAACCCAGGGAGATGGAAGCCGCTCGAAACACCCTTGCTGAAGCACTCAGGGCGGCGCTGCCCAGCCATGACTGGCTGGTCACCGACGCCGTCATTGCCGCAGGGGAGGTGCTTCAGAACATCGTCCGCCATGAGACCCCGGGGCCATCTGGGCTCAGGGTGACGATGTCCGTCTCCATCGACGAAGCCGATGGCCGCCTCATGATTGATATGAGAGACACTGCGGCACCGCTCCTGTCGCTTGCCTTCCTTCATCAGAGGCATGAGGCGGGCGTGCACGGGGGGATGGGGATTGAATTGGTTCGATCTGTCTCAGAAACCTATCGTATTGCCCCCCTTTCTGACGGAAACCTTCATCAGATGGTCCTCCTGACGCGGCCAAATCGCGCCTCAGGACACAGTTTTTCCTGAGTTTTATCGGCCTTGGCTGGGCGCTATCGCCCCTTGTGCAGTGCGAAAACCCTGGTTTTTCCGTGGCTTCCGCGCCAAAGCTGCGTGATTTTTCAAAAAAAACTTTGAATAAACCAACCGGTTGGTTATATTTACCGTCCGATTCAAGTAGGAGTCGCTGGAGAAAAAGCCATGCGAAAGAGAGAAGAGTCACCTGCGGAGGTGCTGGAATCCATTCTGTTGCTGCTGGCAGAGGTGGGCGAGGCTGTTCTGAGAGAGGGCAATAATCAAGTGATTGCCTCGGCTCCACCAGCCCAAGCCAGCCACTCGGCCAACGACGCGTCTCAGGCGCAGTACCCCGTAGAGCAGGACGAGATGCAGCTTCGTCAGAGGAGCTTCCGGTGAGTGCGCCGGGTACCCTGATCAGTCGCGTCTCGGCATGGGGTCTGGCGCTTCGGCGGTCCGTACTTCCACTCGGTGCGGCCTTGCTAGCGGGCTGTGCAGGGCCAAGCATCGACGTAGACCTTGCGAGCGCCAAAGAAACCTTCAAACAGCGGCAACTCTCCAATAGCAATGCTGCGCCTGAGCTCAAGACGCAGGACTCGGCTGCGAGCCTGGCGGCTGCCCAGCCCTTAGCCAGCGAGGGCGATCGTAGAAGGCTCGTGCAGTTTCGCTACGGTGAAAAGAGTTTGGCGGACCCCGTGTTTGCCGCCTATTTAAAGAACCATGGCGACAACTTCGCCGGCGATCAACTTCGAAAGTCTGAGAGCTGGTCCCCCGA
>JBJOGU010000026.1:0-4470 GCA_046048075.1 Pseudomonadota bacterium | reverse complement strand
GTGGACGTGACAGACACCCCGTTCATCAAGGCAAGAATTCGAATCCAGGCCACCACGGGCGCAGTGCCGTGCCTCTTAATGTCCAATCGCGACGGAGACAACCACTCGGAGGGTAACTCTCTCTTTCGCAACCACCTGGCAATGTAGGTAAACACCACCGGGTTGGGCAGCTCACCCACTCGGGCGCGCATGGAGTCTTGGGCGAGCTCTCTAAGAAACTGCGGATGCTCAAGCACTTGTTTGGTGACCCACTCGCGCAGATCCGTGGCCAATTGCTTGGCCCCATACAAGGCCCGAAAATCCAAGAATGTATGCCCGTCGAGCAGGTGCTGCGGATTGGGCCGCTCAAACCACTCTGAAATCTCTTCACGCCATCCGGTGTCGGATCGACACCACTTAGCATGCTGGGCCATCACCCCGCCTTTACAGAGCGGGAAGCCGACCCGATCCAGAGCCTCATTCACATGCTTGGCGAAGTCTTGAAACAGCGGTTGCAAGACTTCATCGCCCTCAAAAATAATGGCGTTGTCCTGATCGGTGGCGATGGTCTGCTCATCACGCCCCTCTGACCCAAGGGCCAGCCAGGCCCATGGCACGGTAGGGGGAGACATAATTTTGGAGTCGGCCTTGACCAGTTCAATGACCCGCACGGTCATTGCATCGTTGAGGTGACTCATCAGCTTGGCGACCGCAGTGGCCGACAGCCCCTCGCCGATCAACCGCTGAGCGAGCCGGCGAATATCCAGGCCCACAGTTGCAAGTTCCTCGAACCGCACTGCCTTGGCGATGAGGCTGGAAAGACTGCGCAGGCTTTGACGCTGATGGGCCATCACATCGCTCTCAGACAAAACACCAATGAGCGAGTCATCGCGCATAACCGGCAGATGACGAATGCGGTGGGTGGCCATGAGGACCATGGCCTCCAGGACAGACTCCTTGGCATCGATCCGCACCGGGTTGGGCGTCATCACCGATTCAATCGGCGAACCCAAGTCCAACGCAGGCAGAATGATTCGTCGGATGAGGTCGTAGCGCGTGAGAATGCCGATCGGCTCCTCTTCCGCGTTCACGACCACGATGGACCCCACGCTGATTTTGTCCATGGCCTCAAGGGCTGCACGAATCGAATCACTCGGCAGGCAGACCAAAGGACGTTTGCGAACCAGATGCCCCACCTGGGTCTCGGGTCCGATCAATGACAAATCTTTTTGCAGCGCATCATCCACAGGTTTTCCCTAGGGTCTAAACGACTGGACAACATGGGTGTCACAGGTTAACTTCAGCGAAATTTTAATCAAGCAGGGGGAGACGTATATTGATTGACCTCGTGGTCGTCTTAAAGGGTGTGGTCGAATTTGCTGCCCTAATGCTTCTTGGTCAAGGAATCGTCTATCTATTGAGCTTTGGTAAGCATGAGGCCAATGCCGTCTACCGTATGTTTGTCTTGGTAACGAGCCCCGTCGTGAAAGTCGCCCGAGTGATCACCCCTCGGCAGGTGTCTGATCGGCACATTCCTTTCGTTGGTTTCCTTCTTCTTTTTTGGGTCTGGTTTGGGCTCACGATTGCCAAAGTCTCACTCTCCGCCCCAATGGTTGCCCCCGCTGTCTCATGAGATTCATCAACCACTACTTCCTCAAGCAAATCGGTATTTGGGCCGGTATCTTTGGCAAAGACGATATCGCCGCCGACTTCTGGGTTCGAGCGTCTCGCTACGAGAGAGCGCCTGCGGTGTCCCTGATCACCGCTGCCAATCACCTGACCATTGCAAAGAGGCTCGCCGATGCCGAGGCGCTACTTCGGCGAAGCCTTGAAATCGACAGCAGTCAGTCTTCGGCTTGGTTCAACCTGGGGTTTCTTCTGCAGAAGCGCAACCATCATGAAGAGGCGATTTCGGCCTTCGACCAAGCCATTCGCCACCACGAGGGGCTTGACCGCGCCCACTATGGGCGTGCCCTGTCATTGATGGCGCTCGATCGAAACATTGAGGCCAAGGCTGCTCTGGAGCGAACTGTTGACCTCCAACCCATGAGCCCCTACGGCTACTACCACCTGGCCCACTTGCAATTCCGAATGGGCGACGAGAAGGCCTACAGGAAAACCACTAGAAAACTGAGCAGCTTTGAGCCCAAATTGGCCGTTCAAATTCAGAAGGAGACTGGGGTAGATGCGGGTGTACAAGACCCCTTCGACCGCTTCAAATAGACCAATTCGATTGATGAAACGGCGGGACAAGCCGGTACTTTTAAATGGAGGATGTATGCAACTGACGGAACGACACCTCGCCTACTGGCGTGCGCTGCTCAAGAAGACCGGTCTCTTGCTGGCCATTTGGTTTGTGGTGACCTATGTGGTTGGTTACTACGCCGAGAGCCTGGCGTTTGACTTCTTCGGGTGGCCATTTGCCTTCTGGGTGGGCGCTCAAGGCGCGTTGGTAGTCTATGTATTGATCATTGGCTACTACGCGAAGTCCATGAACCAGCTTGATAAAGAATTCGGCGTGGCCGAAGCAGAGGAGGACTAAATGGCTACTCTCGATTCACATAGCCTAGAAGCCAAGTCCCAGAAGGCCTTCACTTCGCAGCTTAAAAAGGTCTACGGGTTCTACACCGGCGGATTCATTGGGTTCTGCATCCTGCTCGCAATTGCAGAGCAAATGGGACTGTCTCGTGCCGGTATTGGTTACGTATTCCTTGGCGCCACCGTGTTGCTCTATGCCGGTATCGGCATCATGAGCCGCACGAACGACGCCGACGAATACTACGTGGCAGGACGCCGAGTTCCAGCGCTCTTCAATGGCATGGCAACCGGTGCCGACTGGATGTCCGCGGCCTCCTTCATTGGTATGGCCGGTGGCCTTTACGTTCAAGGCTACAGCGGCCTGGCCTTCATCATGGGCTGGACGGGTGGCTACGTGCTGGTGGCGCTCTTTCTTGCGCCTTTCTTGCGCAAGTTTGGTCAATTCACCATTCCAGACTTCCTGGGCGCGCGCTACGGCGGCAACCTGCCAAGGCTCATCGGTGTGTCCATCGCCATTCTCTGCTCCTTCACCTATGTGGTGGCGCAGATTTACGGCGTGGGCCTCATCACCACCCGCCTGACTGGCGTGAGCTTTGAAGTGGGTGTCTTCCTCGGCCTGGCCGGCATTCTGGTCTGCTCGTTCTTGGGCGGCATGAAGGCGGTGACCTGGACCCAAGTGGCCCAGTACATCATCCTCATCATTGCCTACATGATTCCTGTGGTCTGGCTGTCGGTTAAGCAAACCGGCTTCCCGCTCCCGCAGTTCGTCTATGGCCAGCAACTGGTGAAGATCACCGAGCTCGAGAAGAAGATCAACGCGGACCCCAAGGAATTGGAAGTTCGCCAGATCTACAAGGACCGCTCGGCTGCTGCAACTGAGAAACTCAAGGATGTTCCGGCCGCCTATGCGGCTGAAAAAGCATCGCTCGAGGCAAAGGTCGCCGCAGCCAAGGCAGATCCTGCTGCTCTCGAGGCCGCTCAGGCTGCTCTTGCCAAGCTCCCTCCTGACGAAGAGGCCTACAAAACGGCCTTGACCAAAGAGAAGGGCGTTGCTGCCAAAGCCAATCCGCCTCGCCCGCACGCAGCGATGTTCCCTGGCAAGGATGAGGCAGCCAAAGATACGGCTCGCCGCAACTTCCTGGCGCTTATCTTCTGCTTGATGGTGGGTACCGCAGCACTGCCTCACATCCTGATGCGCTTCTATACAACGCCCTCTGTGCGTGAGGCTCGCAACTCGGTGACCTGGTCTTTGTTCTTCATCTTCCTGCTCTACTTCACCGCCCCCGCGCTTGCGGTGTTGGTGAAGTTCGTGGTCTATAACGACATTGTTGGCAGTTCGTTTGCCAGCCTACCGGCATGGGTCCAGAACTGGAAGGCCGTGGATGCCTCGCTTCTGAACATAGTCGACATCAACAAAGACGGCATTGTTCAGTTGGCAGAGATCACCATGGGTGGAGACGTGGTTGTTCTGGCCACGCCTGAGATTGCCGGCCTGCCGTATGTGGTCTCTGGCATGGTGGCTGCAGGTGGCTTGGCAGCAGCGCTCTCAACCGCCGACGGTCTGCTGTTGACCATGGCCAATGCGCTCTCGCACGACGTCTACTACAAGACCATCGACCCAAATGCACCGGTGTCACGCCGAGTCATGCTCTCGAAGTCGATGCTCTTGGTTGTGGCCGTGCTGGCCGCCTTGGTCGCGCAGCAAAAGCCAGCCGACATCCTGTTCCTGGTGGGTGCAGCCTTCTCGTTCGCCGCTGCAGGCTTCTTCCCCGCCCTGGTCCTGGGCATCTTCTGGAAGCGCACCACCGGCATCGCAGCCAGTGTGGGAATGCTCGCCGGTATCAGCATCAGCTTCTACTACATGACCCTCAACCAGCCCTGGTTGCGCGAGGTGTTCTACGGTGTTGCGCGCTCGGTGCCGGTCGGTCCCGACCTCTGGTTCGGTATCGGCGC
>JBJOGU010000025.1:0-3085 GCA_046048075.1 Pseudomonadota bacterium | reverse complement strand
GCCGACCAACTGACCTTCGCGGAGATCGAAAAGACCATTGCTGACTTTGGCAATCGCGCGCGCGACGCAAAAATCACCATCGAAGAACTTACCGGGGGAACCTTCTCCATATCAAACGGTGGCATTTTTGGTTCCATGCTCTCGACACCAATCATTAACCCACCCCAGTCGGCCATTCTTGGGATTCACTCCACGAAGGAGCGACCTGTGGTCGAGAATGGACAGGTCGTGATCCGCCCGATCAACTATTTGGCCATGTCATACGACCACCGAATCATCGATGGTCGCGAGGCCGTGCTTGGCTTGGTCACAATGAAGGAAGCGCTGGAAGATCCAAGCCGGCTGCTCTTAGAGATCTAAGGAAGCATTGCCATGGCAAAAAGTGTGGATGTTCTTGTCATCGGTGCAGGACCGGCTGGCTACATCGCGGCCATTCGCGCTGCTCAACTCGGATTCACCACGGCCTGCGCAGAAAAGTGGGTAAATCCAAAAGGCGACAACGTTTTGGGCGGTACGTGCCTCAATGTGGGTTGCATTCCCTCAAAGGCACTCCTTGCGTCGAGTGAGGAGTACGACAAGATTAATCACCATGTCGCAGAGCACGGCATCTCGATCAAAGACGTCTCTGTCGATGTCGGCCGCATGACCGCGCGAAAAGACGAAATTGTCAGCAAGATGACCAAGGGAATCGAGTTTCTCTTTCGCAAAAACAAGATTACTTGGTTAAAGGGGCAGGCAACCATTCAAGGCCAAAACAACAACCTTATTCGGGTGCAAGTCGGCGATGAGGTCTTTGAGGCAAAGAATCTGATCATCGCCACAGGATCCAAGGCCCGCCATCTGCCGGGCATTCCTGTCGATAACGAGATCATCTGTGACAACGAGGGGGCGCTGAGTCTCAAGGCGGTTCCGAAACGCTTGGGTGTCATTGGCGCTGGTGTCATCGGACTCGAATTGGGGTCCGTCTGGCGACGACTGGGTTCCGATGTCTCGATACTTGAGGCAGCCCCCGATTTTCTCTCCGCCTGTGATGAGTCAGTCAGTAAAGATGCTTTCAAGCTCTTCACTGGACAAGGGCTCAAGATTCAAATGGGGGTAAAGATTGGCGAGGTGAAGAGGTCCTCCAAGGGACTTGAGGTGCATTACAGCACGGCGAATGGTGCGAGTGAGACCCTTGCCTGCGATCGATTGATTGTGTCGGTGGGTCGCGTGCCGAATACCGACAACCTAGGCTTGGAGAGCATCGGCCTTTCAACGGATGAGCGTGGCTTCATTCCTGTTGATGACCATTGTCGGACAAAGCTATCGAACGTCTTTGCAATTGGTGATGTGGTGCGGGGCCCGATGCTTGCCCATAAGGGCGAGGACGAGGGCGTGATGGTGGCCGAGATCATCGCAGGACAGAAGCCGCATATTGACTACAACTGCATCCCTTGGGTGATCTATACATCCCCTGAGATTGCATGGGTGGGTCAGACAGAGCAGCGACTCAAGGCCGATGGCCGCGCCTACAAGGCCGGTGTGTTTCCTTTTGCTGCGAATGGACGAGCCCTTGGAATGGGCGAATCTGAAGGCTTTGTGAAGATTCTTGCGGATGCGGCCTCAGACGAGATCCTTGGGGTACATATTGTGTCTTCTGGCGCCTCAGACCTCATCGCGGAAGCCGCGGTGGCCATGGAGTTCAAGGCGTCAGCCGAAGATATTGCCCGCATCTGTCATCCCCATCCTTCACTCTCCGAGGTGATGAGGGAGGCCGCGCTGGCCACTGACAAGCGTGCGTTGAATATGTAATTGGGACAGGAGTCCGTTTGAGGGTCTCCGATTACTACCAACAAGAAATTCAGCGAAGAGGCTACAAGCCTCTGCCTGAGCATCAGGCTGCGCTCGCCGAACTCGATCGGTGCAACGATGAGTGGCAGCACTATAAGCAACGACGAGGAGGCCCGCTCTCGAAGATGCTAATCCATCCACCCCTGCCAAGAGGAGTCTACATGTGGGGTGGCGTGGGAGTCGGAAAGAGCTTTTTGATGGATTGCTTCTTCGCCGTGGTGCCTTTGGAGCGCAAGCTTCGAGTCCATTTTCACGAGTTTATGCGCGCCACACACCGCGAAATGAATGACCTCAAGGCCGTAGAGAACCCCCTGCATGAGGTGGCTCTGCGGGTTGCACGCCGCTATCGACTCATTTGTTTTGACGAATTTCATGTCTCCGATATCGCCGACGCGATGATCCTCGAGCGACTTTTGGCGGCACTCGTCGAGGCCCGTGTCGGATTTGTCATGACATCGAACTATCCTCCGAGCGGTCTCTATCCGGATGGCCTGCATCGAGACCGCCTCCTTCCGGCCATCGAGTTGATTGAGGATCGGCTCGCACAGGTGGAGTTGGTCGGAGACGACCTCCGACGACTTCAAGAGACTTCAACCGAAGGGGACGATCCGCTTGACCACCTCGAGCTTTACTCGTCACCCCTTGGTCGCACTGCTGAACGTCAGCTGGCCCGGGCATTTAAAGAATGGGCAAGGGGGGGCACTGTGGAGCGGCCACTCTTAGAGATTCAAGGACGCGGCATTCGCGCTGTGAGAACCGCAGGACCCGTTGCCTGGTTTACTTTTGAATCACTCTGCTGCGGCCCGAGGGCCCAGACGGATTATCTGCAGCTCGTATCGCAATTCACCTCTTTTATCGTCTCGGATATCCCCGTAATGCACGCCTCAATGGCTTCGGAGGCCCGCCGATTCACATGGCTGATCGACATCCTCTACGACCACGGCTGTCGACTCGCAGTGAGTGCCGCAGCTGCACCCGATCAACTCTATACCGCGGGCCAGTTTGCCCAGGAGTTCTCTCGAACTGCGAGCCGGCTTGTCGATATGCGGTCGATCAACTACCTTCAATCGCAGCGCCGAGAGACGGTCGAGCGGATAGCCTAGTGCCATAATGGTTCTATGAGCTCGCTCTTCATTCCCTTCTCGGTCTTGGCCTCTGCTGTGCTTTTCACCGCGAGCGCCCAGGCAGCAGGGCTCAACGCCTCGGAACAGTCGGCGATCGATCAGGCCAACAGCAGTATTCAGGCGCTCGAGGT
>JBJOGU010000024.1:0-5386 GCA_046048075.1 Pseudomonadota bacterium | reverse complement strand
TTGAACCATGCACGGGCGAAGACTTCCGAGAAGTAGGCGGGATCCTTGTAGAACTTCTCAGAGATCTTGCGGTACTCGGGATCCATCTTCATGGCCATGTCGGCGTCGGTCATGATCGGGTTGTAGCGGATCGAGGGATCCTCCACATCCACCGGCTTGTCCTCTTCCTTGATGTTCTTTGGCTCCCACTGGTTGGCGCCGGCCGGGCTCTTCTTGAGTTCCCAGTCGTAGTTGAGCAGCAGGTAGAAGTAGCCGTTGTCCCACTTGGTGGGGTGGGTGGTCCATGCGCCTTCAATGCCGCTGGTCACAGTATTGCGACCCACACCACGGCCCTTCTTGTTGAGCCAGCCAAGACCCTGGGTCTCGACATTCTCGCCTTCAGGATCGGGTCCGAGGTCGGCCGCACTGCCATTGCCGTGGCACTTGCCGACGGTATGACCACCGGCGGTCAGTGCAACGGTCTCTTCGTCGTTCATGGCCATGCGAGCAAAGGTGATGCGAACATCGTGCGCGGTACGAAGGGGATCAGGCTTGCCGCCAACACCCTCGGGGTTCACATAGATAAGACCCATCTGGACGGCCGCAAGGGGATTCTCCAGCGAGCCGCGATCTTCACCAGCGCCGTCATAACGGGCTGCAGCGAGCCATTCCTTCTCGGATCCCCAGTAGATGTCCTTCTCGGGATGCCAAATGTCCTCGCGGCCAAAGCTGTAACCATAGGTCTTCAGACCCATGGACTCGTAAGCTACATTGCCCGCCAGAATGATGAGGTCGGCCCAGGAGAGTTTGTTGCCGTACTTCTTCTTAATCGGCCACAGCAGACGACGTGCCTTGTCCAGGTTGGCGTTGTCGGGCCAGGAGTTAAGGGGTGCAAAGCGTTGGGCGCCCGTGCCGCCGCCGCCACGTCCATCCGAGACGCGGTAGGTTCCTGCGGCGTGCCATGCCATACGAATCATCAGGCCGCCGTAGTGGCCCCAGTCCGCTGGCCACCACTCTTGGCTGTCGGTCATCAGGGCCGTTAGGTCTTTCTTCAGTGCATTGACGTCGAGCTTTTTGACCTCTTCGCGATAGTTGAAGCCCTTGAGAGGGTTGGTCTTGGTGTCGTGTTGGTGAAGGATGTCAAGGTTCAGGGTGGTGGGCCACCACTCCATATTGCTCTTGGTGCCAGACGTGTTGCCGCCGTGCATCACGGGACACATCGATAAATCGGTCATAGGGATCTCCTGTTTGGGATTGAGTGGAACCGCAGAATAGGCGTCTGATGTCTAGGACGTCTAATTGTTTGTTCATACTCTATCGATAGGAAAAAACTAATTCCACCTCAAAAGCCATAGTTTCGATAAGTGAATGACCGCTCTCTAGATTGGGGTCACTCGACAGTGGAGTCCCGACAGACCGCACCTCAGTAGAATGACCCAATGAAATTGCACCGGCCACAATGAACTTGCTCCGGCCAATTGGCTTTCTCCCCTTGGCAAGACTCGCACCAATGGGCGTTTTCCTCGCCCTGTTGATTGCCTGGTCATCCTTCCATGCCGCGACTCGGCCTGTCCCTGACCCGCGAGCGATTCTTCTCGAGCGGGCCTACGGGCTCTGTCTGGCCACATCGAGTACCTCGCACGAGTCATCGGGTTCGGGCACGCTGCTCGCCAATGCCCACTGTCAGTGGTGTTTCGTCTCGGGGGCACCCGCTCCAAATATTCCCTCGGCACACGCCTATTTCCCAAGGCTTCTCGCAAGCCTGATCCCACCGCAGTGCGCGCCCTGCCGACGAAACCTGGCCCTGGCCCTAAAGCGTGCAAGGGGTCCACCGGACTTGGCCTAGCCCTGCTCCATTTGTTGTAGCGGCCCTCATTAATCAGGGCCGCGCTCTCAATCCCATTTAAGGAATGAAACGCATGAAAAGTATTCTCCTCGCTGTCGCCGCCCTTGGGATGTCGATCACCGCCCAGGCCGATTCCATTCGCCATGGTTCGCTCGAGATTGAGCATGTCTATGCCCAAGCCTCCAAGCCCGGCCAACCCAACGGTGTGGTTCACATTAAGGAAATAGAGAACAAGGGCGCTGCCGACCAACTCGTCGGTGCCCGCTCCTCCGCATCGAAGCGTGTTGAACTCCACACCATGTCGATGGATGGCGGCATGATGAAAATGCGGGAAGTACCGCAGATTGAACTGCCCGCAGGTGGCAAGGTCTCTCTTGCTCCGGGGAATCCCCAGGGCTATCACCTCATGCTGATGGGCCTGAATGACACCCTCAAAGAGGGGTCGAGCATCAAGGTCACGCTCATCTTCAAGAATGCGGGTGAGAAAGAAGTCACCGCGAAGGTCGGCGCCGGGGGCAAGCACCATGGTGAGAAGGGCCACGGGGCGAGTGACAAGGGTCACGCGGGTGCCAAGCACTGAAGCCACATGACGGGGCTTCACCCTTGAGCCAATTCGATCAGCACCCTTTGGTTGCCTGGGTGCGTCGCTTGGATTGGACTTGGGTGGCCGCCCTGTCCACCTTGGAGGCCCTTTTGGTGGCCTCTTTGGTGGATTTTTTCTTTGAGGGTGTTTTTCCAGAAATCTTTCTCTTCTGGTTTGTCGTCTCGCTGTTGGTCTACGGGGCTTTAAAGTTAGGCAAGCCCCGAGACCCCTCATAATTCAGGCCATGCAAGGAAGAATCAAGCGCAGGCAGCTCGAGGAGCAGGCCCTGCAAGCGGCCGCCAACGAGGAGATGCAAGACCCCATCTGCCCGCTCTGTGGGCGAGATATTCCTGAATCCCAGCGAGATGCCCACCATCTCATTCCGAAATCAAAAGGCGGGAGAGTCACGCAATATCTTCATCGTATCTGTCACCGACAGGTTCATGCGCTCTTCACCGAGAACGAGCTTGCCAAGCACTTCAACACTGTAGAAGCCTTGCTCGAACACCCAGAGATGCGGGGCTTTGTGAAGTGGGTCAGTGGCAAGCCGGCCGACTTCTATGAGCGAGTGCGAAAGAGCCAGAGGCTCCGAGATGCTTGAGTTTCACGGGGCCGAGCATATTGACCAAGAGCGCCTCAAGGCTGAGGCAATTGCTGGGCTGACTGCGCCGGCGGCCAATCTGCCGCCCAAGTTTTTCTACGATGAATTGGGCTCCAAGCTTTTTGAGGCCATCACGGCACTGCCCGAATACCAAGTCACGCGGCTCGAGACCGCCCTGGTGTCGAAGGAGCTCGGTGCGCTCTCTCGAATGATTCCCCAGCATGCCTGCCTTGTGGACCTCGGTGCAGGCAATTGCCAGAAGGCCGTTCGGTGGTTCGACACGATTCACCCGTCGGTCTACCTGGCCATGGACATTGCCGTGGGTTTCATGCGGCCATGCCTGCAGAAACTTGCAGAGGGCTACCCCGAGATTCGAGTGGTCGGCTTCGGAACGGATTTTGCGCGTGATTTTCCTCACGCAACAGTCAATCGAGTCAATATCGTGGGTGCGCCGGTGGTTTACTTTTACCCCGGCTCGAGCATTGGGAACTTCTCTCCCGAGTCGGCGCATTCATTTCTCGCGGGGTTGCGGCAGACGCCACGCTTTGCTGGTTTGTTAATCGGCGTCGACCTTCTCAAGCCAGAAAAGGAACTGGTCGCCGCCTACGATGACCCTCTTGGGGTGACAGCCTCGTTCAATAAGAATATTCTGATGCACCTCAACCGTCTATTGGATGCCAATTTTGTGCTCGAGAATTGGCAGCATGTGGCTCTGTTTGATTCCACCCATGGCCGCATCGAAATGCACTTAGAGTCGCGGGTCGAGCAGTCTGTGACGTGGCGGGGCGGTGGCCATCGGAAGTTTCAGATGGCCGAGCGAATTCATACTGAAAATTCTTATAAGTACGACCTCGAGTCCTTCGCGGATCTACTCATGCGGGCGGGGTATTCGGTCAAGAAGACAGTGAGCAGTTCCGCAACGGGTGTGGCGCTTTACTGGGCTACTTAGACACCGACCGAAAGCCATTGAATACATCGGCTCGGTGGGGTTTGTAGAAGTTTCTGAACTGTCGATCCCGTATCGGCGTGGGCGTGGCCCAAGACCAGCCCTTGAGAAGTTGGTGGTCTCCGAACCAGGGCTTAGAGTAGTCCGCGTAGGGGTGGGGCGAGAATCCCTCGAAAGGCACGAAGGGGTCTGCGGTCCACTCCCAGACCTCGCCCACAGCAAAGTCATCCAGGGTGCTCGCTGCCAGCCACTCTGCTTCAGTGGGCAGTCGTCGCCCATGCATCTCGCACCAGGCCTGGGCATCATCGAGACGGATATTGCTCACCGGTGCCGACTCATCCACAGGAGTCCATTCACCGAACGACCGTTTCTCTAGCCCTTTGGGCCCGGTGCGCAGGGCTGAATGCGGTCTCCTCTCGAGAATGGGTGCGTACTGTCCGTACGAGACGGGCCGGCTATCGATCTCGAAGGCTTCGACCAGCCACTGGCGTGGAGGGCACTCGTTATCGAAGAAGAAGTGATGTTGGGTGGCGATATCTGGTCCGGCTGCGTGGGACATTACGGTTTGTGCAGGCACGTGGATTCGCGTGGTTTGCTGGTCACCCGAATGCCGAGTGTCTGGCAGCACACCGGGCGCCGAGACCGACTCAGCTGCAATGCCCAGTTGGTTCGCCTGCATAAGGAAGGCTTCTAGGTGCATGCATTCATGGGCGACGGCCAGCTGATAGAAATACGGGCTTGTTCCATCGGAGGCGGCATCCTTCGCGAGGCATTCGAGCACCTCGTTGAGACCCCGCTCGAGCATTGCCAGAACCTTCTCTGCGGTCACCGACTCGAGTTCCCAGCGCGGAGAGTGGGCCAGCAGGCTGGAATTGAAAATGGCGTCGGGCTGATCGGGGTGGGGTGGGGCGTGGATGTGGGTTGGGTACTTCAGGCCCTGGTGTCTGTGTTTGTTTCGTGTGATCCAATAGGTTTGGAACCAAGCAACATGGCCAAATTCCCAGAGCGGCGGATTGAGGCTCTCTTTGTAAGGAACCGCGCATTGTTCGCCAAGGGAATGTATGAATCCCTGGAATGAGCGCAGGGTCTGACCGCGACACCACTGAAGGCAATCGGCAATCTCATCCCAATCCATGACGCGAAAGTTTGGAGCACGCATTGGCCTATTATGAATCGCATGCCTAATCGAAAGGCCATTGTCGTCTCGCCCTATGGCGAGGGATCCGCCTCCGGAAACTGGGAGACGGCCAAGCGCTATGCCACGCTCCTGCAGTCTGTCGGTGTGGATGCATCGGCGGTTTACTTGGACGAGGCCCTGCGCGGATTGTCCGATGGGAATCTGCAGAAGGATTTGAGCCTGCGCTGGGTCTTGCTTCACGCACGTCGCTCGCACCCCTTGGCGGCCGAACTCACCTCCTTGGGCCTGGGCTA